>CAUBHZ010000249.1 GCA_958435885.1 uncultured Intestinimonas sp.
GGCCACAGGCCGGTCTCCACCTTTTTACAATAATAAACAGCTTATTCCTCGATCTCCCGGATGAGGTTGACCATCTCGATGGCGCTCAGGGCGCAGTCGTAGCCCTTGTTGCCGGCCTTGGTGCCGGCGCGCTCGATGGCCTGCTCGATGTTCTCGGTGGTGAGGACGCCGAAGAGGACGGGGATGCCGCTGTCCAGCCCCACGGCGGCCACGCCCTTGGAGACCTCGTTGCACACGTAGTCGTAGTGGCTGGTGGAGCCCCGGATGACGGCGCCCAGGCAGATGACGGCGTCGTACTTGCCGCTCTTGGCCATCTTGGAGGCGATGAGGGGGATCTCGAAGGCGCCGGGCACCCAGGCCACGTGGATGTCCTCCTCCTGCACGTCGTGGCGGACCAGGCCGTCCAGGGCGCCGCTGAGGAGCTTGGAGGTGATGAACTCATTGAACCGGGCAGCCACGATGCCCACCCGAATGCCTTTGGCGACCAGTTTTCCTTCCAGTGTCTTCATGTCGATGTCCTCCTTTTAATAGTGCAGGATGTGGCCCATGCGCTCCTGCTTGGTCTTGAGATAAAAGAGATCGTAGTCGGTGGCCTCGATCTGGATGGGCACCCGCTGGGTAATCTCCATGCCGAACTCGGAGAGCTGGTAGACCTTGTCCGGGTTGTTGGTCAGAAGGCGCATGCTCTTCACGCCCAGGGTGCGGAGGATCTGGGCGCCGATGTAGTACTCCCGCTGGTCCCCGGCAAAGCCCAGGGCCAGGTTGGCGTCCAGGGTGTCCATGCCCTGCTCCTGGAGCTCGTAGGCCCGGAGCTTGTTGATGAGGCCGATGCCCCGGCCCTCCTGGCGCATGTAGAGGAGCACCCCCCTCCCCTCCCGCTCGATCTGCCGCATGGCGGCGGCAAGCTGCTCGCCGCAGTCGCAGCGCAGGGAGCCGAAGGTGTCGCCGGTGAGGCACTCGGAGTGGACCCGGCAGAGCACGTTCTCCCCGTCCCCGATGTCCCCCTTCACCAGGGCCACGTGGTGCTCGCCGTTGAGGCGGTTCACAAAGCCGTGGGCCACGAAATTGCCGTACTTGGTGGGCATCTTGGTCACCGCCACCTCGTCCACCAGCTGGTCGTGGCACTTGCGGTAGCTCTGCAGGTCCTTGATGGTGATGAAGGTGAGGCCGTAGCGCTCCGAGAGCTCCATGAGCTCGGGGGTGCGCATCATGGTGCCGTCGTCCCGCATGACCTCGCAGCACAGGCCGCAGGCCTTCAGCCCCGCCAGGCGGCACAGGTCCACGGTGGCCTCGGTGTGGCCCTCCCGCTCCAGGACGCCGTTCTTCTTGGCCAGCAGGGGGAACATGTGTCCCGGCCGCCGGAAGTTCTCCGGCTTTGCCCCCTCCTCCACGCACTTGAGGGCGGTCACCGACCGCTCCGCCGCCGAGATGCCGGTGGTGGTGGACACGTGGTCGATGGAGACGGTGAAGGCCGTCTCGTGGTTGTCGGTGTTGTACTGGACCATCTGGGGGAAGCGGAGCTTCTGGACGTACTCCTCCGACATGGGCATGCAGATGAGGCCCTTGCCGTGGGTGGCCATGAAGTTGACGTTCTCGGTGGTGGCGAACTCCGCCGCGCAGATGAGGTCGCCCTCGTTCTCCCGGTCGGGGTCGTCGGTGACCAGAATGAGCTTGCCCTGCCGCAGGTCCTCCAGGGCCTGCTCGATGGTGTGGAACTGAGCCATGATCTTCTCCTCCTAAAAGCCGTACTGGGCCAGAAATTCCTTGGTGATGCCCCCCTCCGCCCTGGTTTCCGGGGCGGGAGTCAGGAGCTTTTCCACATACTTGCCGATGATGTCGTTTTCCAGGTTGACCAGGTCCCCCGGCCTTCGGTTCCGGAGGACGGTCTGGGCCACCGTGTGGGGGATGGCCGAGATGGCGAAGCTGGCTCCGTCCACCCGGGCCACCGTCAGGCTGATGCCGTCCACGGTGATGGAGCCCTTTTCCACGATGTAGCGGAGCAGGCGGGGCGGCGCCGAGACGGTATACCACACGGCGTTGTCGTCCCGGCGGACCGACTGCACCCGGCCCACCCCGTCCACGTGGCCGGAGACGATGTGGCCGCCGAAGCGCCCGCCCGCCGCCATGGCCCGCTCCAGGTTGACCTCGGTGCCCGGCCGGAGCCCGGCCAGGGACGAGCGGTCCAGGGTCTCGTGCATCACGTCGGCGGTGAAGCTCCCCGCCGTCCGGCCGGTGACGGTGAGGCAGATGCCGTTGACGGCGATGCTGTCCCCCACCTTGGCGTCCTCAAGCACGGTGTGGGCTCGGATGGTGAGGACGGCGGAGTGCCTCCCCCGGTCCACCGCCGTCACGGTGCCCACCTCCTCAACGATCCCCGTAAACACGGTCATCCACCTCGCTCTCCAGCAAAAAGTCCTCGCCTAAGGTCTGTATCCTGGTGTTTTTGAGGAAAAAGGCCGCCTGGGGGCTGGGGACCCCCGTCCCCTCCACCGGGGACTTGGCCGTGGCGCCCCCCAGCAGCTTGGGGGCGATGTAGGCACATACGCTCTGGACCAGTCCCTGCTCCAGGAAGGACCAGTTCAGGGTGCCGCCCCCCTCCAGCAGCAGGCTGTCCATCTCCAGCTTCCCCAGGGCGTCCAGCAGGGCGCCCAGGTCCACCTCTCCCGCCCGCTCCGGCAGGGGGAGCACCCGGCAGCCGGCGGCCTGGTAGGGGGCGTGCCTGGCCGGGTCGGTTTCGCAGGTGGCCAGGATGGTGGGGATCTCCTTCGCCGTGGTCACCACCCGGGCGGTGAGGGGGGTGCGCAGGTGGCTGTCGCAGATGATCCGCACCGGGTCCCGGCCGCCGGGCAGGCGGCAGTTGAGCATGGGGTCGTCGGCCAGCACGGTGCCCACCCCCACCAGGATGCCCCGGCACCGGTGGCGCAGCCGGTGGACGTGCGCCCGGGCCGCCTCCCCGGTGATCCACTTGGCGTCCCCGGTATAGGCGGCGATCTTGCCGTCCATGGTCATGGCGTATTTCATCACCACGTAGGGCCGCCGGGTGCGGATGTAGTGGAAGAAAAACCGGTTGAGCCGGCGGCACTCCTCCTCCAGCACCCCCACGGTCACCTCCACCCCGTGCTCCCGCAGCCGGGCGATGCCCTTCCCCCCCACCAGGGGGTTGGGGTCGGTGGTCCCCACCACCACCCGGCGGATGCCGGCGGCCAGCACGGCGTCCGTACAGGGGGGCTGCCGCCCCTGGTGGCAGCAGGGCTCCAGGGTCACGTACAGGGTGGACCCGGCGGGGTCCTCCGTGCAGGCGGCCAGGGCCTCCCGTTCGGCGTGGAGCTCCCCGCAGCGGTGGTGGTAGCCCTGGCCGATGATGCGGCCGTCCTTCACCAGCACCGCCCCCACCATGGGGTTGGGGCAGGTCCACCCCGCCCCCTGCTCCGCCAGCTCCAGGGCCAGGGCCATATAATCGCGGTCTTCCATCTCGCATCCCTCCGTCGGGCAAAACAAAAGCTGCCCCGGACAGAAGGTCCAGGGCAGCGGAAAGGCGGTCAACCGGCGCCCCATGGGGGCGCGGGCAACAAAAAACTCTGGATGTCCGAAAACATACCAGAGCAGCCGTATGACGT
>CAUBHZ010000250.1 GCA_958435885.1 uncultured Intestinimonas sp.
GTTGGCGCCCACGGTGCCGTCGCCGCCCAGACCCCAGAACTTGCACTCGATGGTACCCTCAGCAGCGGTGTTGGGGCAGTCGTGCTCAGGCAGGGACAGGTTGGTGACATCGTCCACGATGCCGATGGTGAACTGGTGCTTGGGAGCGTCCTTGGCCAGCTCCTCGTAGACAGCGAACACGCTCTTGGGCGGGGTGTCCTTGGAGCCCAGACCGTAACGGCCGCCGATGATGGTGGCCTGACGGCCGGCGTTGGCAAAGGCGGTCACGACATCCAGGTAGAGAGGCTCGCCCTGGCTGCCGGGCTCCTTGGTGCGGTCCAGCACGGCGATCTTCTTGGCGGTGGCGGGGATAGCGGCCAGCATCTTGTCGGCGCGGAAAGGACGATACAGACGGACCTTCAGCAGGCCCACCTTCTCGCCGTGAGCGTTGAGGTAGTCGATGACCTCCTCGGCCACGTCGCAGATGGAGCCCATGGCGATGATGACGCGGTCGGCGTCGGCAGCGCCATAGTAGTTGAAGAGCTGATAGTCAGTGCCCAGCTTGGCGTTGACCTTGCCCATGTACTTCTCCACGATCTCGGGGACGGCCTCGTAGTACTTGTTGGCAGCCTCGCGGTGCTGGAAGAAGATATCGCCGTTCTCGTGGGAACCGCGCATGGTGGGATGCTCGGGGTTCAGGGCGCGGGCGCGGAAGGCGGCCACGGCGTCCATGTCCACCATGTCCTTCAGGTCATCGTAGTCCCAGATCTCGATCTTCTGGATCTCGTGGGAGGTACGGAAGCCGTCGAAGAAGTTCAGGAAGGGGACACGGCCCTCGATGGCGGCCAGGTGGGCCACGGCGCCCAGGTCCATGACCTCCTGGGGGTTGGTCTCGCACAGCATGGCGAAGCCGGTCTGGCGGCAGGCCATGACGTCAGAGTGGTCACCGAAGATGTTCAGGCTCTGGGCGGCCACGGTACGGGCGGAGACGTGGAACACCGCGGGGAGCAGCTCGCCGGCGATCTTGTACATATTGGGGATCATCAGCAGCAGGCCCTGAGAGGCGGTGTAGGTGGTGGTGAGGGCGCCGGCGTTCAGAGAGCCGTGCACGGTACCGGCGGCGCCGGCCTCGGACTGCATCTCGATGACGCGGACGGGATCGCCGAAAATGTTCTTGCGGCCTGCGGCGGCCCACTGGTCTACATTATCGGCCATCGGGCTGGAGGGGGTGATGGGGTAGATACCCGCGACCTCCGTAAAGGCGTAAGAAACGTGTGCTGCGGCGGTATTGCCGTCCATGGACTTCTTTTTTCTGGCCATGTTGATCGTTCCTCCTTATTCAAATGGATACAGCTCCATTTTCTAGCTACTTAATACTATCACTCCTCTTCCCGTTTGTAAATCGCTTCTTGGCCTCTTCTAAGTTTTTCGGCGAACATTCCAAAATTGGTCCTTCCAATTTGGCGATTCTTAAAAATTAGATAGGTGCTCTCCTTGAAATGCCCTATAAAATAAGGTATAGTTAGGAAAAAGTTCTCAGTGAAACGGAGGTGCTCACCCCGTGCTCTGTACCCTCAGCTCCCTGGGCCTTCACGGTATTACGGGCTACCTGGTGACGGCGGAGTGCGACCTCTCCAGCGGTCTGCCCAACTTTGACATCGTGGGCCTCCCCGACACGGCGGTGAAGGAGGCCCGGGAGCGGGTCCGTTCCGCCATCCGGAACTGCGGCTTTACCTTCCCCGTCTCCCGGATCACCGTGAACCTGGCGCCTGCCGACCGGCGGAAGGGGGGCACTCTCTATGACCTGCCCATGCTGGTGGGCATCCTCTGCGCCGGCCGGCAACTGCCCGCCCCGCCGGCGGGGTCCGCCTTCGTGGGAGAGCTCTCCCTGTCTGGGGAGCTGCGGCCGGTGACGGGCATGCTGCCCATGGCCCTGGCCGCCCGCTCGGCGGGACTCACCGCCCTCTATGTCCCCGCCGACTCCGCCCCCGAGGCCACTCTGGCCGGGGGACTCACCATCTACCCCGTGGAGAACGTGGCCCAACTGGCCGCCCATCTCCGAGGGGAGGTGCCCATCCCCCCGGCGGAGCCCTGGGTGCCCGTGCCCGGCGGGGCCTCCGGCCCCGACTTCGCCGACGTGAAGGGCCAGGAGCCGGTGAAGCGGGCCCTGGAGATCGCCGCCGCCGGCGGCCATAACATCGCCATGATCGGCCCGCCGGGGTCGGGCAAGTCCATGCTGGCCCGGAGGCTCCCCTCCATCCTCCCCGACCTCACCGAGCGGGAGGCTTTGGAGTGCACCCAGATCCACTCCGTCCTGGGCCTCACCACCAGGGAGGAGCCCCTCCTCACCCGGCGGCCCTTCCGCTCCCCCCACCACACCATCTCGGTGATGGGCCTCTCCGGCGGCGGCTCCCCGCCCCGGCCCGGGGAGATCTCCCTGGCCCACAACGGGGTCCTCTTCCTGGATGAGCTGCCCGAGTTCCAGAAGGAGACTCTGGAGGTGCTCCGGCAGCCCATGGAGGAGGGGAAGGTCCAGATCTCCCGGGTGTCGGGCACCGAGGTCTTCCCCAGCCGGTTCATGCTGGTGGCGGCCATGAACCCCTGCAAGTGCGGCTGGTACGGCCACCCCTCCGGCCGGTGCCGGTGCTCCGAGGCCGAGGTGAAGCGGTACCTGGGGCGGCTCTCCGGTCCCCTGCTGGACCGCATCGACCTCTATGTGGAGGTGCCGCCCCTGGAGTTCGGGGAGCTCTCCGCCCGCCCCACCGGGGAGTCCTCGGCGGAGATCAAAAAGCGGGTGAACGCCGCCCGGGCCGTCCAGACCGCCCGGTTCGGTCCCCACGGTCCCGACTGCAACGCCCACATGGGCCCCAGGGAGCTCCAGGCCTGCTGTGAACTGGACGAGGGGTGCAAAGCCGTCATGCAGGGAGCCTTTGACCGCATGGGCCTCACCGCCCGGAGCTACGACCGCATCCTGCGGGTGGCCCGCACCATCGCCGACCTGGAGGGAGCGGAACACATCCAGGTCCCCCACCTGGCCGAGGCCCTCCAGTACCGGGAGAGCAGCTATCTGCGCAGATAAAGGAAGACCCCCTGATACGGACTGCGTACCGTTCAGGGGGTCTTTTTCAACAATTCTTCATAACTTGTGGATAAAATGTCCCGGATAGCACGAAGTTGGCTGGCCGAGATGTGCTGGGTCCCCCGCTCGATCTTCACCAGGGCCTCCCGAGTCATATCCACGCCCTCCAGCTGCATCCGCCGGGCCAGCTCGGTCTGCCCCATGCCCCGCTCGCTTCGGACACGGCGGATGTTCTCTCCGATCCGGATCTCATCCTGCTTGATCTTCTGCTCCTCCATGTCCTCACCTCCTGGACTGCTTTGGGTCCATTTTTCTTTATTTTATGGAAATGAGGTGATATAATAGGACCAATATTGGTCCACTTTAAGAAAAGGAGCATTTTTATGGAGCTTGCAGTATCTCTTTTGTCAAAACTTCTGGAAAATCATCAAATGTCCGTGAGCTTTCCTCAACTTAATTTGACTGCGCCGGAGATGTTGGAATCCGTCAGTTACCAAGCTCTTCGCCAGATACATGAAATCCTGCTGGATGACACCCTATCTGACCCGGAGTGTTTT
>CAUBHZ010000251.1 GCA_958435885.1 uncultured Intestinimonas sp.
GGAACAGGGAAAAGCTGTGGTCCTATCCCCACTTTTTTCGCCGCCTGCGTGGGTGGGCGTCGGGACGTGATGGCGCTGACTGTTTTTCCCGTTGCTGCGGCGTGGGTAATATTTAGCCTTCCCCTGGGGGAAGGTGGCATGGCCGTAGGCCATGACGGATGAGGGGAAACGCTGGAGATAGACAGGCCTTTCCCCTCATCAGTCTCGCTCCGCTCGACAGCTTCCCCCAGGGGAAGCCACCAAAAGGGGGCGCCGGTGGGGAAAAGGTTTTAGACCAATTCCCCGCCGTGGATATGAAAGACGGCGCCATGGTCCAGGCCCTCCAGCCCGTCGTCCTCGCAGCAGGTAATGAAGACCTGGCCGCCGGTGATGCGGTGGAGGACGAACTCCTGCCGCCGCCGGTCCAGCTCGCTGAGCACGTCGTCCAGCAGCAGCACCGGCCACTCCCCGGTGTCGTGGTAGAAGATCTCCCGACAGCCCAGCTTCAATGAGAGGGCCGCCGTCCGGGTCTGGCCCTGGGAGGCGTAGGTCTTGGCCTCCAGGCCGTTGATGTGGACCACCAGATCGTCCTTGTGGGGTCCGGTGAGGCACTGCCGGACCTCCAGCTCTGCCTGGCGGTGGGTGCGCTGGTGCTCAAGCACCGCCTCCAGGAGGTCCCGGGTGGGAGCCAGGGGGTCGGCCACGGTGCTCACCGTGGCGTAGCCCAGGTCCAGCTGCTCCCGCCCACCGGAGAAGTCGGCGTGGACGGCGGCCGCCGTCTCCCGGAGTCGCTTCAAGAAGTGGGCCCGGTAGTGGATGAGCACCGCCCCCGCCTGGGCCATCTGGTAACTGAAGTCATCCAGGGTGTCCAGCAGGGCAGGCTTTTCCTCCCAGTCCCGGAGGATGCGGGTCTTGTGCTCATAAAGCCGCTTGTACTGGGATAAGGCGGCGGCGTACCGGGGCCGGAGCTGGCAGATGCACTCGTCCAGAAACCGCCGCCGTTCGGCGGCGCCCGCCCGGATGAGGGACAGGTCCTCGGGGCAGAAGAGGACGGTTTGCAGCACCCCGGAGAGCTCCCCGGCGGTCTTGAGCTTCACCCCGTTGGAGAAGAGCTGCCTCCGCTGGCCCCGGCGGAGCCGGGCCTCCAGCCTGAAGGTCCGCTGCCGGGCCTCCACCGTGGCCTTCACCACGGCGGCGGGCGCCTCTAGCCGGATGAGCTCCCGGTCGTACCGGGCCCGGTGGGAGGAGGCGGTGGAGAGATAGGCCACGGCCTCCAATAAATTGGTCTTGCCCTGGGCGTTCTCGCCGTAGATCACGTTGACCCCGGGGGAGAAGGCCGCCTCCAGGCGGCGGTAGTTGCGAAAATCCTCCAGGGCCAGGGCGTCCACCCTCATTGGACGGTGAGCTCCACGCCCTCCAGCGCCACCACGTCACCGGGGCGCAGCTTCTTGCCCCGCATGGTGCACACCTCGCCGTTCACCTGCACCTCACCGGCCTGGATGGCCTCCTTGGCCTCGCCGCCGGTCTCGGTGACCCCGGCGAACTTCAAAAGGGCGTCCAGCTTGATGAATTCCGTCTGGATCTTCACTGTCTGCTTCTGCATGACTGCCTCCCGTCACGACTGGGCGTGCTCCTGCAGGAGCCGCCCGAAAAGTTCATAGACCTCCGGCAGCACCCGCTTCAGGGCCACCGGCTTGTTTTTCTTCCGGTCATAGAAGAAGTGGCCGGAGGTGCCCTCCGCCCGGAGGACCCCCGTCTGGGCGTCCACCATGCGGTAGGCCACCTCCATCTTGGCGGGGGAGAGTTTGGTCACCGTCATATGGATGGCCACCGTCTCCCCGAACCGGGTCATAGACCGGTATTTGCAGGAGATGTCGGTGAGGGCGAAGTCGATGCCCGCCTCCACCGCCTTGTCATAACCCCAGCCGATCTGGTCCATGAAGTCGGTGCGGGCCTCCTCCATCCAATGGATATAATTCCCATGATAGACCACGCCCATGCCGTCGGTCTCGTAAAACTGGGCCTTTCTCAGATAGGGACGCAGTTCCATATCACTCGCCTGCCTTCAGCCGCACGGGCAGCACCATATAGAGGAAGTTCTCCTCCCCCTCGGCGGGGAGGATGACGCAGGGCGCCACCCCGGAGCTGAGCTCCAGCCGCACCTTGTCGGTGGGGGCGGCCTTGAGGGCGTCCATGAGGTAGCGGTTGTTGAAGCCGATCTCCAGATTCTGGCCGTCGCCGGAGATGGGGCACTGGTCGGCGGCGTCGCCGATGCCGGTCTTGGTGGTGATGCTCAGCACGTTGTCCCCAAACACGCAGCGCAGGGGGGACTTGAGCTTGTCGGAGATGATGAGGGAGACGCGGTCGATGGAGGTGAGGAGGGTGCGGGTCTCACCCTCCACCTTGATGGCGTTGTTGCGGGGGATGGCCTGGCGGTAGGCCAAAAACTCACCCTCCAGCCGGCGGGACACCAGCATGGTGTCCCCCATGCGGAACATGACGTGGCGGTCGCCCTCGATGACCAGGGCCTCGTCCTGGCTGTCGCCGCAGATCTTTTCCACCTCGTTGAGGGCGGCGCCGGGCACCACGAAGGAGAAGGAGGGGGCGCCGTCCTTGTCCAGGATGGGCTCGTGGCGGAGGGCCAGCCGGTAGCCGTCCACGCTGACCATGGTGAGGCCGTCGGCGCTCACCTCGAAGAGGGAGCCGGTGTGGATGGGCCGGGACTCGTTGTCGCTGACGGCGAAGATGGTCTGCCGGATCATGGAGCCCAGCTTGTCCCGGGAAATGGAGAAGCTGTTCTGGTCCTCCACGGCGGGCAGGTCGGGGAAGTCCTCGGGATCGGTGGCCAGGATGTTGAACTTGCTCATGCCGCAGGTGATGTTCACCATGTAGCCGTCGGCGGAGAAGGAGACCACGTCGTCGGGCAGCTTGCGGATGATCTCGCCGAAGAGGCGGGCCGAGAGGACCAGGCTGCCCTCCCGGTCGATCTGGGCGGGGACCACGGTGCGGATGCCGGTCTCCAGGTTGTAGCCGGTGAGCCGGAGCTGGTCTCCGGCCTCCACCAGGATGCCCTCCAGGGCGGGGATGGAGCTCTTCGGGGAGACGGCCCGGGCCGTGGTGGCGATGGCCGACTGAAGGAGTGCTTTTTCACAGGAAAACTTCATGGGGGTGGGTTCCCTTCCTTTCGTGCTCCGCTCGTTTTTGAGGAGAGGAGAGGATAAAAGATAGAAATAGTACTCGTAGTATAAAATATTGTGGAAAAGCGTCGGAAAGCCTTGGGGGAGAGGACGCGGGGCGTCCACAGGGGTGGTGGACAAATTTCGAGGGTTTCCACACAGGGGAAAAAGGGCGAAAAATTGTCCACAGGGGATTGTCCACATTTCCACAAAAACCGGTGGATTTCGACTCCTTGGGTTTTCCAGCGGTGAATGGGTATTTATACAGGAAATGCATAAGGTTGCATGCTGAGTATGCAGGGTCATGCAGGATTTCCGTCATTTGCAGGAGGGCCGTTTTTCGCCTTCCCTGAAAGGTCGTTTGCCTTGTCGTAGGGGCGGATAGCATCCGCCCGAAAGCCTTCCCCTGGGGGTCTGACTGTCCGGTGGACAGTCAGAAGAAATGACTTC
>CAUBHZ010000252.1 GCA_958435885.1 uncultured Intestinimonas sp.
TCGAGCGCATGTACCGGGACGCCCGCATCGTGCCCATCTATGAGGGCACCTCCGAAATCCAGAAGGTGGTCATTTCCAGAGAACTGCTCAAATAATCCACAAAAAAATACAAGGGAAAGGACGTGCAGCATGGAAAAGATTGATCTCAACCAGCTCATCGGCATGAAGATGGAGCCCCGCTATCTGGAGTACAACTGGCGGGATGTGGCCCTCTACAACCTGGCGGTGGGCGCACACAAGGAGGATCTGGCCTATTACTACGAAAAATACCTCAAGGCCATCCCCACCTATGGCGCGGTCCCCTATTGGGCCACCGTCAATGTCCGCCCCTATCAGTGGATGCCCCTGCCGGCCTCCATGCTGGCCGATGAGCTCATCAAGCCCACCATCGCCTTTTTGAACATGGACCACGAGATCATCTGGTATCGGCCCATCGACGCCATCAAGGGCACCTTCCAGTGGCAGGACCAGATCGTGGACGTCTATGACCGCGGCGAGGGCAAGGGCGCCGTGGTCAAGACCAAGATTGATGTCCGGGACGAGGCAGGCAACCTGGTGTGCACCAACTACTCCACCACCTTCTTCCACGAGGCGGGCGGCTTTGGCGGCAAGCCCATGCCCAAGAGCCCCGTGGTCATCCCCGAGCGGGAGCCCGATTTCGCCGTGGACGACTATGTGACCCCGGTGCAGAACCTCCTGTACCGCCTCACCGGCGACACCAACCTCATCCACGTGGACCCGGAGTACGCCAAGAACATGAAGTTCGACCAGCCCATCGTCCAGGGTCTGTGCTCCTTCGGCTTCGCCTGCCGCATGATGGTCGACAAGCTGATCCCCGGCGAGCCGGAGCGCGCCAAACGCATGGCCGCCCAGATGAGCAGCCCTCTCCTCCCCGGTACGCCCGTCCAGACCCAGATCTGGAAAATTGACGAAGGGACCGCCTATTTCCGTTTCATTGACAAGAACACCGGAAAGGCCGTCCTCAACCGCGGCGTTTTCCAGTGGGCCTGACGCAGGTTTTGTCGAAAAAATTGGTGGGTCCTTTTTGATTGCCATTTTACGTAAAATAGTATTGTAAACGAATTATTTTTTCACAAAACTACTTTAAACAGAAAGAAATATTAGATAAAATCGATTCCACTTCAAAAAAGATTTACGTGCAATACTGCTAAAGCGTTCTTGACTTTGGGAAAAAAATGCTATATCCTGGAGGCGGAAATTGGTTTTGGTTTCATCCAAACCATGAAAATGGCAGTATCCGAAGGTCAAATTTATGGGAGGTAATTTGCTATGAACAACCTGCTTCTGGAAGTGGAAAACGGCATCGCCCTGCTGACCATCAACCGTCCCAAGGCCCTCAATGCTCTGAACAGCGAGACCCTGGCCGAGCTGAACGCCTGCCTGGCTGAGCTGGAGAATAACGACGACGTCAAGGTGGTCATCCTCACCGGCTCCGGCGAGAAGTCCTTTGTGGCCGGCGCCGACATCTCCGAGATGGTCAATGCCACTCCCGCCGAGGGCCGCAAGATGGGCCTGCTGGCCCGCGAGGCGTTCGGCCGTCTGGAGAACATGCCCCAGGTCACCATCGCCGCTGTGAACGGCTTCGCTCTGGGCGGCGGCTGCGAGATCTCCATGGCCTGCGACATCCGCGTGGCCTCTGACAACGCCAAGTTCGGCCAGCCCGAGTGCGGCCTGGGCATCTTGCCCGGCTTCGGCGGCACCCAGCGTCTGCCCCGCCTGGTGGGCAAGGGCCGCGCCAAGGAGCTCATCTTCACCTGCGACATGATCAGCGCCGATGAGGCCTTCCGGATGGGTCTGGCCAACCACGTGGTGCCCCAGGCCGAGCTCATCGACTACTGCAAGGCCATGGCCGGCCGCATCATGAAGAACGGTCCTCTGGCCGTGGCTCTGGCCAAGCAGTCCATCAACACCGGCTCCGACACCGATCTGGACAGCGGCCTGAAGCTGGAGGCCAACCTCTTCGGCCTGAGCTTCTCCACCGCCGACAAGATGGAGGGCATGACCGCCTTCCTGGAGAAGCGCAAGGAGAAGCACTTCATCGGCAAGTAAGCCCTACTTATCCGGTGCACCGGCCCTGTGCCAACGCGAGGGCGGCGGTGCAAACGTCCCTGTGACCGCGCCCGGCCCGGAGTCTCCCGCCGAGAGGATACCTCCGGGACCGGCCTTCCCCCTTTCGGGGATGGCGGCCCGGTGTTCCTCAACCAGGAGCTCCGGGCCGGGCTTTTTCACTGTACGGCCCCGGCGGAGAGTTGTTGGCTCCACCGGCGCCCACACTATCGGGAAGGGAAGGATCAAACATGTCCAAGAAACCCATCATCACCGCCGCTGAGGCCGCCGCGCTCGTCAAGGATGGCGACGTCATCACCACCAGCGGCTTCGTGGCCAGCGCCATGCCGGAGGCTCTGAACCGTGCTCTGGAGGCCCGCTTCCTGGAGACCGGCTCTCCCAAGAACCTGACCCTCTTCTACGCCGCCGCCCAGGGCAACCGGGACGGCAGCGGCGCCGATCACTTCGCCCACGAGGGCATGCTCAAGCGCGTCATCGGCGGTCACTACAACATGGTCCCCGAGCTGGGCAAGCTCATCAACGCCAACAAGCTGGAGGCCTACAACCTGCCCCAGGGCACCCTCTCCCAGCTCTACCGTGACATCGCCGGCCACAAGCCCGGCCACATCACCCACGTTGGTCTGAACACCTTCGCCGATCCCCGGATCGAGGGCGGCAAGCTCAACGACGTCACCACCGAGGACATCGTGGAGGTAGTGGACATTCTGGGTGAGGAGAAGCTCCTCTACAAGGCCCTGAAGTTTGACGTTGGCTTCATCCGCGGCTCCTACGCCGATGAGCACGGCAACGTGACCCTGGAGCATGAGTGCTGCACCCTGGAGGCCACCTCCATCGCTCAGGCCGTGAAGAACTCCGGCGGCAAGCTGGTGGTCCAGGTGGAGAAGGTGGTCCAGAACGGCTGCCTCGATCCCAAGCTGGTGAAGATCCCCGGCGTGTACGTGGACGCCCTGGTCATCTGCGAGAACAAGGAGGACCACGCCCAGTGCCAGGGCTGCGAGTACGACGGCTCCATGACCGGCGACTTCCGGGTGCCTCTGGGCAGCCTGGAGTATCCTCCCATGAGCGCCAAGAAGATCATCGGCCGCCGGGCGGCTATGGAGCTGGAGCCCGACAAGGTGGTCAACCTGGGCATCGGCATTCCCGAGTACATCTCCATGGTGGCCAACGAGGAGGGCATCGGCGACTACATGACCCTCACCGTGGAGGCCGGCCCTGTGGGCGGCGTGCCTCAGGGCGGCCCCAAGTTCGGCGGCTCCGTCAACGTGGAGGCCATCCTGGACCAGCCCTACCAGTTCGACTTCTATGACGGCGGCGGCGTGGACCTGGCCTTCCTGGGTCTGGCCCAGGCCGACAAGGAGGGCAACATCAACGTCTCCAAGTTCGGTCCCCGGATCGCCGGCTGCGGCGGCTTCGTCAACATCACCCAGAACGCCAAGAAGGTCTTCTTCTGCGGCACCTTCACCGCCGGCGGCATCAAGACCCATGTGGAGGACGGCAAGCTGGTCAT
>CAUBHZ010000253.1 GCA_958435885.1 uncultured Intestinimonas sp.
CGCCGATGGCGGAGCGGCTCCTTTGTTCTGCTGTCCGGACGCCTCACCCGGCGGCGGTCCTGTCGCTCCGGAGCAGCTGCCCCAGCTCCTCCAGAGAATAGGTCTCATAGCCCTCCTCCGTCGCGCAGGAGAGGCGATATGCGTAGGGATCGCCCTCCTCATACCAGAAGGCGCCGGCGGGGGCTCCTCCCTCATGGCGCAGCAGGCGGAGCCGCTGGTCCGCCGTAGTCTCCACCTCGTAGCCGCCCAGGTAGCCCTCCAGGGAAAAGGCCCACGGCTCCATCAGGAAGAGCCGGGCCTCCAGGACGATCCCCTGTTGGTCGGCGTACCGCAGGTAGAACTCGCTGTCCCTCTGTATCCCGGTCCGCTTCTGCACCAGGTCGTCCGTATACCCCTCGTCCCCCTGGATCAGGCTGACGCACTCCACCGTATACGGATACCCTCCTTCCGCGAAGGCAAAGCCGTTCTTCTCCGCCGGGATGTCAAGCAGGTCGTACCGCGCCCGGACCACCTCCAGGTCGTCCTCAGGTCCATCCAGCCAGTAGCCGAACCGCTCCTGGCCCACCTGGAACACCACCATCTCGCCCGGCCCCGGCTGTTCCCGGGCATAGAGCAGGGCGCCCTCCTCGCCGGCTGCGTTCCAGAGCTCCCGCCGGGCCTGCTCCTCCTCTTCCTCCGAGCGCTCCTCCCAGGAGACCAGCCGCGCCTCCGTCAGGTAGGACACCACTCCCTCCGCGATCTGCTCCAGGCGCTCCGGGTCCAGGTTGTCCACGGTATCCGCCGGCGTGTGGATGATCCCCTCATAGTGCTCCACCGCCTCACCCAGGGAGATGGCGGGGATCTGACTTCGGAGCAGGGCGGCGTGGTCGCTGTTCCCCACCTCCACCACAGTGCCGCTCAGACCGACCCGGGCCAGGGCCTCCACCATCTGCTCCGCCATGGCTGTGTCGGTGTCGCTCACCTCCAGCGCCTCCGCCCCCTTCGCCCCCAGGGTATCCAGGTTGACCCCGTTCACCGCCCGATAGGGGAGCTCCTCTTCGCAGAAGGCCGCGCTCCCCTTCAGCCCCATGTCCTCCCCGTTGAAGGCGCAGAACACCACGTCACAGGGGGTCTCGATCTTCCCCTCGGTGAGGAGTCTGGCGGTCTGGAGCAGAACGGCCACACCGGAGGCGTTGTCCATGGCGCCGGGATAGACCACGTCCCCATACCCCCCCACATGGTCGAAGTGGGCGGTGACCAGGATGGCCGCGTCCCGGGATTTGCCCGGATAGACGCCGATGACGTTGGAAAGGGTGCTCTCCCGGGTCTCCAGGGCGCCCTGGACCTCAACAGAGGTACAGCTGCTCAGCTCGGCAAACAGCCCCTCCGGCACTCGGACGCTGGTGCCCATGGCCTCCGCCGGGTAGAGGGTCGCGGTGGCGCCCTGGGTACGGACGACCTGCCCCACCACCGCTCCGTCGGGCCCCAGGATCTCCAAAACGTCCTCCTCCTCGGCGGCGGGCCGGAGCTCCCCCTCCAGATTCAGTTCCCCCTGCACCGCCAGGGGGTAAAAGTCTACCCCGGAGCGGTATTCCCTGGTACTGCCGTCGGCGAAATGGGCGGTGAAGCACTGGGTCTGCTGGTACGGGTCAAAAATCTCCTGCTCGTAGGGCTGAAAGTAGTCCTCCAGGCCCTCCAGGGGCTGGAGCCCCAGCGCCTGGAACTGCCCGGCGATATAGTCCGCCGCCGCCTCATTCCCCGCCGTACCGGCCAGGCGGCCGGCGCAGTCCGCCCCCGTCAGGGCGTTGAGATCCGCTTTCATACCGGTCTCCGCCGCCGGGGCGCAGGCGGTCAGGAGCAGGAGTGCCAGCAGCACCAGGGTCCGTGTCAGCCATCGTCTCATCCGTATCCTCCCTTTCTTTCCTGTCGCAGCGCAAAAACGGCAAAAGAGCCCGCTGCAGAGCCCTTCGGGTCCTGCGGCGGGCTCTTTCAGTTCGTCAAAATATCTGTGCTGTCTATCTCATTCCGGGGCATCAGCCTTCCAACTGGTACTGTTCCATGATTTTTACGGAGATGTCCAGGGTCTCCTCCCCCCGGAGGACCTGGAAGTCGATGGCGTCCCCCGCCTGGAGGCCGTCCCGGATGGCCAGCAGGTCGTCGTTGGTGTGCAGGGGGGTGCCGTTGGCGGTGAGGAGGATGTCCCCCGCCTCCAGCTTGCCCTCGGCGTCGGCGCCGGCGGTGACGCTCACCACCAGGAGGCCCTGGTCCACGCCGTGCTCCTCCTGCTCGAAGTCGTACATAGGCCGGACGGTGACCCCCAGGGTGGGCCGGCCGGTGACCACGCCCTCGGCGATGAGGGCGTCCACCACCGGCTTTACGGTGGTGGTGGGGATGGCGAAGCCCAGCCCCTCCAGGGTGTTGTCGGAGACGTTGGAGATGAGCTTCATGTTGGTGATGCCGATGACCTGGCCCTGGTCGTTGACCAGAGCGCCGCCGGAATTTCCCGTGTTGAGGGCGGCGGTGGTCTGGAGGAGGGTCATGGTGTTGCCGTCCACCTCCATGTCCCGGTTGATGGCGGACAGGATACCGTCGGTCATGGTGCCCCGGAGCTGCTCCCCCATGGGGTTGCCGATGGCCACCACCGTGTCTCCCACCACCATTTGGTCGGAGTCGCCGAAGACGGCGGGGGTCAGGTCGCTGGCCTCCACCTTCAGCACCGCCAGGTCGGTGGATGCGTCGCTGCCCACCAGCTTGGCCTCAAAGCTGCGGCCGTCCTCCAGGGACACGTCGGCCCGGAAGGCCCCCTCGATAACGTGGGCGTTGGTGATGATGTAGCCGTCGGCGGTCATGACCACGCCGGTGCCCTGGGAGGAGCCCATGGGCAGCAGGGCGGTGATGGAGACCACCGAGGGGCTCACCTGCCGGTAGATCTCCTGGAAGGACAGTGTGGCCGTCTCCGGCCGGTCCGCCAGGGTCAGGGTGGTGCCGTCCCCGTTGGGGTAGCGCTGCAGCTCCAGATCCACCACAAATGTCTGGGCGCCGTCGTCGTAGCTCTCCGACGGGGACCAGGCGCTGATATCCACAGGCTTGGCCTGCATGGCCAGGGCCACCGCCAGTCCCCCCAGCACCAGGGTGAGGAGCAGCAGAATGGCCACGGCTCCCCCCTCGGAGCGCCTTCTGCGGGGCCGCCGCTCCTCCGGCGGCTCCGGTTCCGGCTGGGGCGCCGGAGAAAACGCCTCCGCCGACTCCTCCGGCGCCTGGGCCGGCTGGGCGGGAGCGGGCTCCCCGCCGGTGCCGTCATAGTAGTAGTGGTACATAGGTCCCTCCTCTCCGGGCGATCACGCCAGGGTCAGCGTGAATGTGAATTCCGTCAGACAGTCCTCGCTGGTCACCGTGATATTTTCTTTGTGGCTGTTGAGGATGGTCTTGACGATATACAGTCCCAGGCCCACGCCGTCCCGGTCCTCGCTGCGGGAGCGGTCGGTCTTGTGGAAGCGGTCGAAGACCAGGGGGATCTCCTCCGGGGGGATGGTGTCGCCGTGGTTGCGGACGGACACGTAGGCCTTTCCTGCCCGGGGCACCACCGAGATGCCCAGGGTGGTGTCGGGGTAGGAG
>CAUBHZ010000254.1 GCA_958435885.1 uncultured Intestinimonas sp.
GGTGCTCCACCTCCTCCAGATCCATGAGCAGCTCGTTCATCCACAGGGTGGCCCGCTTTCCCACCGTCACCAGCTGAGCCGGCTGGAAGTGCGTAAATCCAAGGGTAGGAAGGGCCTTATACTTGTCAGCAAAGGCGGACAGCGTATGAAGGACGCGCACCAGCTTGTCCCGGATGAGGAGGAGGCCCTCCCGCATGAGGATGACGTCGGTATTGTCTCCCACATAGCAGCTGGTGGCTCCCAGGTGGATGATGGGCATGGCCTTGGGGCACTGGGCACCGTAGGCGTGGACATGGGCCATGACGTCGTGGCGGAGCTTCTTTTCCTCGGCGGCAGCCACATCATAGTTGATGTCGTTGATATGGCTCTCCAGTTCGGCCACCTGCTCCGCAGTCACGGGCAGGCCGAGCTCCATTTCAGCCCTGGCCAGGGCCACCCACAGGCGGCGCCAGGTGGTGAATTTCTTGTCCGCGGAAAAGAGATAGAGCATCTCATCACTGGCATAGCGGGAAGAGAGGGGACTTTCGTATCGATTTGTCTGGCCCATGGGCCATACCTCCAATCATTGTCTGAATGTGGTTCCGCTTACACAGGCGGAGATATGGGTCTTACTCCGCCAGGAATTTCTCCAGCCTGTCCAGGCCGGCATCAATGTTCTCCATGGAGGTGGCGTAAGACCAGCGGACAAACTCCGGAGCGCCGAAACCGGTGCAGGGCACCGTGGCCACCAGGCCATGTTTGAGGAAGGCGTCGGCGAAGTCGTCGGCGTCGTGGATGGTGACGCCGTGGATGGTCTTGCCCAGCAGCTCTCTCAGATTCATCATCACATAGAAGGCGCCCTCCGGTTTGAGGCAGCTCACCCGGGGAATGGCGTTCATACGCTCCACCAGGTGGTTCCGGCGTGCCTCAAAAGCCTTGCGCATCTCCTCCACGGTCTCCTGAGGGCCGCCCAGGGCCACGGCGGCCGCCTTCTGGGCAATGGAGCAGGGGGCTCCGGTGGAGTGGCTGAGGTAGTTGGACATGATTTTGGCGATGTGCTCCGGCGCCGCGGCGTAACCCACCCGCCAGCCGGTCATGGCATAGGATTTGGAGACGCCGTTGATGAGGATGGTCCGCTCCTTCACGGCCTCGCCCAAGGCGGCGATGCTGGTGAAGGTCCGTCCGTCGTATACCAGCCGGTAGTAGATCTCATCGGCGACGATGTAAAGGTCCTTGTCCACGCAGACGTCGGCCAGAGCCTGCAGCTCCTCCCTGCTGTACACCATGCCGGTGGGATTGGAGGGGTTGTTGAGGAGGACGGCCTTGGTCTTGGGAGTGACGGCGGCAGCCAACTGCTCCGGAGTGATCTTGAAGCCGGCGGACTCCTCCGCGGTGACGATGACGGGCACCGCGCCCAGCATGCGGACCATCTCAAAATAGGTCACCCAGAAGGGGGCGGGAATGATGACCTCGTCGCCCGGGTCCACCAGCGCATGAAGGGCACCGTAGAGGGCGTGCTTGGCACCGCTGGCCATCACGATCTGGGCCGGGGTATAGTCCAGGCCGCAGTCCTCCTTCAGGCGGGTGCAGGCCGCCTTCCGCAGCTCGGGGATGCCGGCGGTGGGAGTGTAGCAGGTGAAATTGTCCCGAATGGCGGCATAGCCCGCCTCTTTGATGTAATCCGGCGTGTGGAAATCGGGCTCCCCTGCGCCGAAGCCGATCACGTCGATCCCATCGGCCTTCATCTGCTTGAACATGGCGTCGATGGCCAGCGTGGTGGAGGCCCGGACGGTGGACGCGATCTGTGACAGCTCTTTCATGACTGACTCCTCCCAATCCTTTTGCATCTTGACTGGAAACATTATAAAGTGGAAGCTATGGAATTGCAAGGGCTCTCGGAAAAAAGCCCCCGCCGTGAGAAGGCGCCCTCCATCCGGAACCGGATGGGGGCGCCATGGGTGGTGGGATTCAGGACCTTCTCCGCCCCTCGGTGTTCTTCCGATAGATGAGGTAGAGCCCCTGGAGCAGAAGATCGGCGTTATACGTAATGGCGTGCTTGCAGAAACGGAGGATCTCCGGTGCACTGTCGCCGGTGGCCACCACAGTAGCGGCGGGCTGGCCGTTCTCCTCGATCCGGGCGATCATGCCGTCGATCATGCTGGCATTGCCGTAGACCACGCCGGAGCGCATGGCGTCCACCGTGTTATGGCCGAAAATGGAGGCGGGGGGCTCCACCGAGATGTGGGGCAGGGCCGCTGCCCGCTCGGACAGGGCATCCAGGGCCACCAGCACCCCTGGGAAGATCATGCACCCTTCATAGGTGCGGTCGTGGAGGTAGGACATGGTAACTGCGGTCCCCATGTCAATGATGATGATGGGGGTGGGATACTGGTCCATGGCGGCCACGGAGCAGGCCACGATGTCAGAGCCCAGCTGGTTGTGAAGATCGGATTTGATGTTGAGCCCTGTTTTGATGCCTGGTCCCATGAGCATGGGGGCCTTCCCGGTGAGGACCTCCACGGCGCCCGACATGTGGGCCGTCACCGACGGCACTACGCTGGAGATCACCGCCCCGGAAACCTCCCGCAGATCGGCGTGGTAGAGAGAAAAGAGGTTCATCAGGCTGATGGCGCACTGGTCCCGGGTGGGATTACGGCTGGTGGTAAGGCCGGAGCGGAAGCAGAGTTTCCCGTTCCGATCAAAGAGCCCCACGTTGGTGGTGGAGTTGTCAATGTCAATAGTGAGCACCACGGCAGCCACTTCCCTTCTCCGTTATCACCCAAGATTCTAGCAGAATTTCAGAGTGGATGCAAGGGATTTTGCCCGTGCCCGCTCGCCGGCGCTTTGAGATAGAAAAACAATATGTTGGAAATCCAACATACAACAGACGGTGCCTGTCGTATAATCATATACATGAGGTCCGTCTCTTCCGGGAGTTCCTCGGACCTTTGCGTCATCATCATACAAAGGAGGTATCGCCATGAGTGCGAAAATGAAAAACATATCCCAGTCTGAGGTTCTGGTCCTGAAGGAGCAGATCGCCTATCAGGAAGGACAGGTGGTCAGCAAGACCCTGGCCCAGAATGATGCCCTGAGCATCACCCTGTTCTCCTTTGCCAAGGGAGAGGAGATCAGCACCCACGCGTCCGGCGGCGACGCCTTTGTCACCTGCCTGGACGGAGTGGGCAGAATCACCATCGACGGTGTTGATTACCTTCTGCACGAAGGCGAGTCCATCGTCATGCCTGCCGGGCATCCTCACGCTGTATACGGGGAAGAAGCCTTCAAGATGCTTCTGGTGGTCGTATTTTAAGCGCGGAGCAATCTGCCCCTTTTGACGGCAGAGCCCCATAGGTCACATGGTGTACCTATGGGGCTCTGCCGTCTGCTTTTTTACAGGATTCAAATGTGTTCCCGGATGAGACGGCCCATCTCTTTGGTGCCGATGGGCGTTACGCCGGGCTCTGCAATGTCGGGGGTACGCCAGCCCTCGGCCAGCACCGCATCCACCGCAGCCTCGATGGCATCGGCCTCCTCGGCACGCTGGAAGGAGTAGCGGAACATCATGGCCACGGACAGGATGGTGGCGATGGGGTTG
>CAUBHZ010000255.1 GCA_958435885.1 uncultured Intestinimonas sp.
GAAGTAGAGGAAGCGGACCTTCCCCCTGGCGGAGAACTGGATCTCGCTGCCCCGGGGGATATGGATCACCTCGCCGGGGCCGGCGGACACCGTCTCGCCCCCCACCAGGATGTCCAGCCGCCCGTCGATGACATAGTCCATCTCGTCGTAGGTGAGCTTCCAGGGGAAGGTGGTCTGCTCCATGACCATGAGGCCGCAGCCCAGCCGGGGGGCCTCCTCCAGGGAGAAGAGATCCCGGGTCCACACCTTGTCCCCGCTCTTTCCCGTGTCCAGCCGGTCGGCCTCCCGGACCTCCAGCCGGGGCACCGCCACGGCCCGCACTCCGTGGGCTGCGGGGCGCTCATGCGCCGGGGTACCCCCCAGCTTCTCCAGCAGCACCTGGCGCACCAGCTGCTCCAGGGCCGCCTTGTCCACATCTGCCATGTTCATCTCTCCTTTCGGGTGAGGAGCATGGCCACCGCCACAGCGGTGATGCCCCCCGTCAGCTTGGCCACGATCATGGGGAAGATCATGGCCTCGTCAAAGCCCGCCGTAAAGCCCAGGTGGTCGCCGAAGACGAAGGCCGCCGACACGGCGAAGGCCACATTGACCACCTTGCCCCGGCGGTCCATGCCGGCCACCATGCCGAACATGGGGATGTTGTTGGCCAGGGTGGCCACCAGCCCCGCCGCCGCCACGTCGTTGACCCCCAGCAGCCGCCCCAGCTTCAGCAGGGGCTTTTGAAAGACCTTGGTGATGACAAAGACCAGGGGGAAGGCCCCGGCCAGGACGATGGCGATGTGCCCCACCACCTCGAAGCCCTCCCCGATGGGGGCAAGGCCGGGGATGAGGACCAGGCCGGTGAGGGACTCCACGATGGCGGCGGCCAAGCCCACAGTGATGACGGCCACCACCACCCTGCCGAAGACGGCGAAGCCCTTCACCATGGCACCGGGAATCCTCCACAGCCCCAGGGCCAGCAGGAGGGCGATGAGGACGATGGGGATGAGGTTCCGGAGCACCATGCCCACCGGGAAGCCGGCGGTGAGGCCCCCCAGGAAGGCGCCCAGGGGGATGGTGACCACGCCGCAGAGTACCCCCCGGGCCAGAGGCTCCAGGTCCTCCTGCTTCAGGATGCCCAGGGCCACCGGGATGGTGAAGACGATGGTGGGGCCCAGCATGGCCCCCACGATGAGGCCGCCGAACTGCCCCGCCTCCGGCGTGAGGGCCAGCTCCCGGGCCAGGGCGGCGCCCCCCATGTCGTTTGCCAGGATGGTGCCGGCGAACATGGCGGGGTCTGCCCCCAGAAAGGTGTAGACCGGCACCACCACCGGCCGCAGCAGGTCGGAGAGGACAGGTGCCAAGCAGAGGATGCCGATCATGGCCAGGGCCAGAGAGCCCATGGCCAGAATGCCCTCCTCGAACTTCTCCCCCAGGCCGAAGCGGTTCCCCGCGATGCGGTCCAGGGCGCCCAGCACCAGAAAGACGGCCATAAGGCCGATGATGATCTCATTGACGGACAATGGGCTCCCCTCCTCTCAGGACTCCACCCGGTCCACGATGCCCACGATGGCGGCGTCCACGGGGAGGTCCTCCCCTGCCGCAATCCGGGCGCCGCTCCCCCGGGTGACCAGCACCCTGTCCCCCGGTCCCGCCCCCGCCTGGTCGGCGCACACCAGGGCAGGGCCCTGGTGGCCCTCCGGGGACACCAGCAAAAAGGTCTGGCCGGTCAGCGCCTCCGCCTTCCGGGTGCACCACACGCTACCGATGACGATCCCTAACAACACAGATGCCCATCTCCCGCAGCCCCCGTTCCAGGGCCATGAATTTTTGATAGATGCCCAAGGGGGCGCTCTTGCGATAGTCCTTGTACTCCAGGCCCGACTCCAGGACCTGGACCTTTTTCCCCTCCAGCAGGGCCCGGAGCACCGCCCCCTCCCCGTCGGTGAGGACCAGGCCCAGGGACAGCGCCCCCATCTGCTCCACCGGCAGCCGGGTGATGACCAGGGCTCCGTCCCGCGTCTCCAGTTCCATGGGAACACCTCCTCAGCCCTTTGGATAGTCTCCGGCCTTCAGCCGGATCATCATGATCCACATCAGGGAGGAGAGCCGGTTGAGGCCCAGGATGATATCTCCCCGGGTCACTCCGCCGTTCTCGTCCCGGAAGGCCCGATAGGCGGCAAGCTCCGTCTGCCGGACCACCGTGCGCACCTTGTTCACCGCCAGGATGGCGGGGGAGTCGGTGTAGCGGATGAGGAAGTGGCCCTGGCCGTAGTATTTTTCCGGGTAGTGGGACCGCTCCCGCAGCTCCGCCGGGGTGAGGCCGCAGAGCCTGACCTCCCCCACCGGCTCCTCCAGCACGTCGAAGCGGATGAAGCGCCGGACGAAGTCCAGCACCTCCTCCAGCTCCTCCGCCAGGGCGGGCACCCCCTCCCGGACGCACACCTGCTGGCACAGGGCGATCTCCCCCTCCAGCAGGTCGATCATCCCCCGGAAGGCGATGCGGGGGTGGTCCTTGAAGACCAGGAGATTGCCCTTCAGATGGGTCATGTGCTCCGGCTTCTCCGTCAGCACAGCCCCGAAGAGGGTGCGGTACTTCCCCGCCCCCTCCGGGCCCTCCTCCCCCCTGCCCTGGGGATAGACCACCTCCACCCGGTGCTCCCGGAGCCAGGACCGGGCGGAGGGGGTGAGGACATCCTCCCGGGTGACCACCACCGGCCCACGGGTGCCGTTGTCCGACATCTGCCGGACCCGCTCCTCCGTCAAGAGGGCCACGGCTTAGCCCTCCCGGTCGAATTCCCCGGCCTTGTGGGGCAGGATGCCGTCCACCTCGGCGTGGGGGCGGGGAATGACATGGACGGAGATGAGCTCCCCCACCTTCTCGGCGGCGGCGGCGCCGGCGTCGGTGGCCGCCTTCACGGCCCCCACGTCCCCCCGGACCATGACGGTCACCAGACCGCCGCCCACCTGCTCCTTGCCCACCAGCTGGACGTTGGCCGCCTTCACCATGGCGTCGGCCGCCTCAATGGCCCCCACCAGTCCCTTGGTCTCCACCATACCCAACGCGTTCGTGTTTGCCATTTGTTTTGTACTCCTTTCCTGTGCGGGGTGTTCCCCCTTGTCCGCTGTCTGCTTGACCGCCCCGCCGCCCTTCACGGCGGCGGCCAGGCTGGTCAGTTCCTCCTTGGCCGGGGCTTTCTGCCTCCGTGCCCCGGAGGGCTTCTTTTCTTCTTTGTCCGCACCCTTGGCGGCCACCGCCGCCTCCCGCAGGAGGTCGGCGGCCGGATCATACATGATCCCCTCGGTCTGGACCCGGTCCTGGAGGTCCTCCCCCGGCTGGGGGACGGGCAGCTCCGGGCCTTCGGTATTTTTTGCTCTCATCTCATGTCAGCCTCCTGACGATCTGGTCCACCAGCTCCCGGAGGAGGGCATCGTCCACCGCCGGGCGCCCGGCGCTCTGCCAGGGGGCGGCGGCAGCACCGCCCCGCAGCTCCTCCAGCTCTTTGACGCCCCAGGCCACCCGGTTGAGGTTGAGGTGGTCCAGAGGGCCGAGGTTGTTGGTGGAGGAGGAGCCGCCCAC
>CAUBHZ010000256.1 GCA_958435885.1 uncultured Intestinimonas sp.
CCCCGGACGGGGCACTTATACTTGTTGCGGGTGTAGAAGAGCCCCCGGTGGGGACAGCCGGCGCACATGACGGGGGGACGGCCGGGGACGGCCTCGGGGAGGGCCTTGCCCGTATGTACCTCGCCGCCCAGGGCGGCGGCCACCAGGTTCTGGGAGAACTCGTCCTCCAGGGGGAGGACCTCCTTGCCGATGACCTCCAGGCCCAGCTGGCGGCAGTGGTTCTCAATGATGGGGTCCAGCTCCTCCACCACGGCCAGGCGGTCCACCTTGGAGGCGAAGTTCCTGATGAGCTCCACGGGCAGGGGGTTGGTCATGCCCAGCTTGAGGACGGAGACGGAGTCCCCAAAGACCTCCTTGACGTACTGGTAGGAGGTGGAGGCGGTGATGATGCCCAGGGCGGTGCCCCCCATCTCCACCCGGTTCACCGGAGCGGTCTCCGCCCAGGCGGTGAGCTTCCGGGTGCGCTCCTCCACGATGGGGTGGCGCTGCTTGGCGTTGCCCGGCATCATGACGTACTTGGCGATGTTCTTCACATAGGGCTTGGCGGGGGGGTCCACCCGGGGGCTGGTCTCCACCAGGGCCTGGGAGTGGGAGACCCGGGTGCACATCTTCAGCAGCACCGGGGTGTCGAACGCCTCGGAGAGGTCGTAGGCCAGCTTGGCAAACTGGAGGGCCTCGGCGGAGTCGGAGGGCTCCAGCATGGGGAGCTTGGCGGCGATGGCGTGGTGCCGGGAGTCCTGCTCGTTCTGAGAGGAGTGCATCCCGGCGTCGTCGGCCACGCCGATGACGATACCGGCGTTGACGCCGGTGTAGGACATGGTGTAGAGGGGGTCGGCGGCCACGTTGAGACCCACGTGCTTCATGCCGCAGAAGGAGCGCTTGCCCGCCAGGGAGGCGCCGAAGGCGGTCTCCATGGCCACCTTCTCATTGGGAGCCCACTCACAGTAGATCTCGTCGTACTTGACGGCCTCCTCGGTGATCTCGGTACTGGGGGTGCCTGGATAGCTGGAGATCAGGGAACAGCCAGCCTCATACAGCCCCCGGGCAACGGCGGCGTTGCCCAGCATCAGTTGCTTCATTCCACATCCACCTTGCTTTCCTGCGTTTCTGGGGAGATCGGCGGGATCTCCCGCTTGTCCAGACCGCTCCGGAGGATCACGTCCCGCATGACGCCTCCCGCGCCGTTGTCCAGCATGGCCCGGCGCACCCGGCTGATGGTGGCGCTGCTGGCCCCCGTCCGCTCCAGGATGTCCAGGTACACCAGCCCCTGCTGGAGATAGACCGCCACATCGAAGCGCTGCTCCATGGACCGCAGCTCCACGGGTGTGCACAGGTCCTCAAAAAAGCGGCAGCACTCCTCCGCGTCTTTCAGCTTTGCAATGGTCTCGTACAGCGCCAGACTGCGCTCCTTGCGCTCTGCCTTTGCCATAATATGCTCCTTCCGGACGATCAAGAATGGACCGGCTCCCGCCGGCCGGGTATACTGCTTCAATATTAACACATTAAAGCGCGACAGTAAACACAAAATTCGCCTTTTTTAAAATTTATATGGGTTACTTGACAGAACGTGGGAAATCGGCTATGATACTTTAGCGGTTTAAAGGAAAAAATACCGGCGGGGACGCCCGCCGTGGAAAGGAACGAGCCGGTATGCCCATTACCGATCTGCTGGAGCGCAACAGCAAGCTCTACGGCGACGAGATCGCCCTGGTGGAGATCAACCCCGAAGTCCACGAAAAGCAGCGGGTGACCTGGAAGGAGTACGCCCTCATCCAGCCCACCTCCTCCGTCCCCTACCGCCGGGAGATCACCTGGTCGGTCTTTGACGAGAAGGCCAACCGGGTGGCCAATCTGCTCCGGGGCCGGGGCATTCAGAAGGGCCAGAAGGTGGCCATCCTGCTGATGAACTGTCTGGAGTGGCTGCCCATCTACTTCGGCATCCTGAAGACGGGGGCGGTAGCCGTCCCCCTGAACTTCCGCTATACGGCGGAGGAGATCGACTACTGCGTCAAGCTGGCCGACGCCGACGTGCTCTTCTTCGGTCCCGAGTTCATCGGCCGGGTGGAGGACATCGCCGACGACCTGGGCCGGGAGCGGCTCCTCTTCTTCGTGGGGGACAGCTGCCCCTCCTTCGCCGAGGACTACCACCGGGCCTCGGCCAACTGCTCCAGCGTGGCTCCCAAGGTCCTCATCGACGACGAGGACGATGCTGCCATCTACTACTCCTCCGGTACCACCGGTTTCCCCAAGGCCATCCTTCTGCGCCACAGTGCCCTCCTCCAGGCCGCCCGCATGGAGGCCATCCACCACAAGACCACCCATGAGGACGTCTTCCTCTGCATCCCGCCCCTCTACCACACCGGCGCCAAGATGCACTGGATGGGCTCCCTCTTCACCGGCGGCAAGGCCGTCCTCCTGAAGGGCAACTCCCCGGAGGCCATCTTCCACGCCGTCTCCCAGGAGGGGTGCACCATCGTATGGCTGCTGGTGCCCTGGTGCCAGGACATCCTGGCCGCCCTGGACCGGGGCGTCCTCCAGCTGCCCAACTACCGGCTCAGCCAGTGGCGGCTCATGCACATCGGCGCCCAGCCGGTGCCCCCCAGCCTCATCAAGCACTGGATGCGCTACTTCCCCAACCACAAATACGACACCAACTACGGCCTCTCCGAGTCCACCGGTCCGGGCTGTGTCCACCTGGGCCTGGACAACATCCGCAAGGTGGGCGCCATCGGCGTCCCCGGCTACGGCTGGCAGGCCAAGATCGTGGACGAGAACGACAACGAGGTGGAGCAGGGCCAGGTGGGCGAGCTGTGCGTGAAGGGTCCGGGCGTCATGGTGTGCTACTACCACGACCCCAAGGCCACCGCCGAGGTCCTCCACGGCGACTGGCTCCACACCGGCGACATGGCCCGCCAGGACGAGGAGGGCTTCTACTACCTGGTGGACCGGAAGAAGGACGTCATCATCTCCGGCGGCGAGAACCTCTACCCGGTGCAGATCGAGGACTTCCTCTCCGCCCACCCCAAGGTCCATGACGTGGCCGTCATCGGCCTGCCCGACAAGCGGCTGGGTGAGATCGCCGCCGCCATCATCCAGGTCAAGGAGGGGGAGACCTGCACCGAGGAGGAGATCAACCGCTTCTGCAACGAGCTGCCCCGGTACAAGCGCCCCCGGAAGATCATCTTCGCCCCCGTCCCCCGCAACGCCACCGGCAAGATCGAAAAGCCCAAGCTGCGGGAGCAGTACTGCTCCACCCGCCTGGTGGAGGCCCAGAGCACCAGCTGATATCGAAGCCGTGCAGGCACGGCATTGGCATCCCGTTACATTCGCGCCCGTAAACGTGCGCGAATGTCCTCGCTGCGCTCGCCGCCGGCCTTGCCGGGCAAGGCCGCGGGGGATGCGATCCCATGCGAGGCGGGCTGCCGCCCCCTCGCGCTCCCCCGGCAAAACCGGAGGCGGTCTGCCTCTGGACAGACCTCTGACCTGCTGCGGCGCCCGGAAGGGCAAAATCCCATACGGGGCCCATTACATACCCCAAAAAATTAAAGCG
>CAUBHZ010000257.1 GCA_958435885.1 uncultured Intestinimonas sp.
GGGGTACATCCAATAGGGGGGCCGCAGCCCCCCTGTGCTTGGTCGTTTCAAGGGGGTTGGGTGTCGGGAAGGGGGGAAATCGAAATCCCCCCTTCCCGACTGGCCTTTGCCTACTTTCGGCCATTCGAAAGTAGGCCGCCGGAGGCCGTAACTCAATTAAGAAGTAAGAAAAATAATGCGGTACCGGGGCATGTCTGGAAAGCCGCGCTCAACACCTTTGACCTCAGTTTACCGCCAGAACTGGCTCTTTCCCCGGCGGACGAACTGACCCTTCCCCTCCAGGACCACCTTGCCGTCCCGGGCGGCCAGCTGACCGCTGAGGAAGACGGCCTCGGGCTTGCCGGTGAGGGTCATGCCCTCATAGGGGGTGTAGTCCACCGCCTGGACCTGGTCCCTGGCGGTGATGGTCCAGGTGCGGGCGGGGTCGAAAATGACCACGTCGGCGTCGCTGCCCACGGCCAGGCAGCCCTTTTGCGGCCACATGCCGAAGAGCTTGGCGGGCTGCTCCGCCAGGAGCCGCACCAGGTCGCTGACCGTCATCCGGCCCTGGCCCACCCCGAAGTGGTACATGAGGGCGGGGCGGTGCTCCACGCCGGGCAGGCCGTTGGGGATTTTGGAAAAGTCCTCCCGGCCCAGCTCCTTCACCCCGTGGAAGTCGAAGGAGCAGTGGTCGGTGCCCATGGTGTCGATGTCCCCGGCGGCGATGCCCTCCCACAGGGCGGCCTGATCGTCCTTGCTCCGGGCGGGAGGCGAGAAGACGTACTTGGCGCCCTCGAAGTCGGGGAGATTATAGAGGCTGTCGTCCAGGAGGAGATACTGGGGGCAGGTCTCCACGTAGAGCTTCTGGCCCCGGGCCCGGGCGGCCCGGACGGCCTCCAGACCCCGGCGGGTGGAGAGGTGGACGATGTTCACCGGCACCCCCGCCAGCTCGGCGATGGAGAGGTAGCGGCTCACCGCCTCGGCCTCCACCAGGGGGGGACGGGACAGGGGGTGGGCCTGGGTGCCCAGATTCCCCGCTGCCTTCTGGGCGGCGATGCCCTTGGTCACCAGGTCGCCGTTTTCGCAGTGGCAGCCCACCACGGCGCCCTCCGCCGCCGTGGCCTTCAGGACCTCGTAGATGACCCCGTCGGAGAGACGCAGGTTGTCGTAGGCCATGTAGACCTTGTAGGAGGTGACACCGGCGGCGGTCATGTCCTTGAGCTCGGCCTGGATGCGGGGGTCCCAGTCCTTGATGGTCATGTGGAAGCCGTAGTGGCAGCTGGCCACCCCGTCGGCCCGGCTGTGCCAGGTCTCCAGGGCGGACTGGAGGGAGCAGCCCCGCTGGCTCTCGGCGAAGTCCAGCACGGTGGTGGTGCCGCCGGCCAGAGCGGCCATGGAGCCGGTCCGCCAGTCGTCGGCGGTCTCGTTGGGCAGGCCCTTGTTCATCTCGAAGTGGGTGTGGGTGTCGATGAAGCCGGGGAAGACCAGCTTCCCGGCGGCCTCCACCACCTGGGAGTCCCCGGCGGGCAGGTTGGGACCGATCTGGGTGATCTTGCCGCCGTCCATGCGCAGGTCGGCCTGGACGGGACCCTCGGGCAGCACCAGGGTGCCCTTCCGGATGAGGATAGACATAGGGATGACCTCCTTTTCACATATCAACAAAAACGGGCTCCCATCCTGACTGTGCCGTCAAAATGGAAGCCCGTGCGCGCGGCACTTCGTTACAGCTTCTCGGAAAAGATTCAGCGGAAGATGGCCCACAGCACCACGGGGACGGCCAGCTTCAGCACGGAGGAGACCACCTCCATGGCGGTGAAGTAGGCCATGGCCTTGCTGGGGCTGCCGGTGTTCTGGACGAAGGCGTCCAGGGTGTTCTGAAAGCTCTGCTCCTTCTTGTGCTGACCGGAGAGGACGTCGCTGAGGACCCGGATGAGGGAGTAGACCAGCAGGGCCAGCCACACCATAAAGACCACGGTCCGGGTGAGGGAGCCGCCGTCGCCGGAGATGAAGAGGACGAAGCTGAGGACAAGAGCCAGGATGGTGACCACAGGGTAGAGGCGGGCGGCGGTTTTGGCCGCGCCGGAGACGGGAGACGTGGACATGGGAAGGACCTCTCTTTTCTCAGTTTGTGGGTCAGGGGTGGATGTTCCGCGCGTCGAAGGCGGAGAGGAGGGCGTCCAGATCGGGGCGGACCAGCATGGGCTCCCCGGCGGCCTTGATGCCGTTGGCCACGTCCTTGAGGCCGTTGCCCGTGACGATGCTCACCACGGTGGAATCAGGGTCGATGAGTCCCAGCTCCAGGGCCTTTTTCACCCCGGCGGTGCCGGTGACCCCGGCGGGCTCCCCAAAGACTCCCTGGGTCCGGCCCAGAAGGCGCATGGCCCCTAAAATCTCCTCGTCGGACACGTTGACGGCGATGCCGCCCGACTCCCGGACGGCGTTCAGCGCCTTGTCGGCGTTCCGGGGCACCCCCACGGCGATGGAGTCGGCCAGGGTGTTCTCCTCCATGGGCTGCCAGGGCTCCCCGGTCTGGAGGGCCCGGTTCAGGGGGCAGCAGCCCTCCGCCTGGGTGGAGATGAGCTTGGGCAGACGGTCGATGAAGCCGGTCTCGTAGAGGTCCCTAAAACCTTTCCACACCCCGGCGATGGTGCAGCCGTCCCCCACGGAGAGGGCCACGTAGTCGGGGACCTGCCAGTGGAGCTGCTCCATGAGCTCGAAGGTCACCGTCTTTTTACCCTCGGAGAGGTAGGGGTTGATGGCGGCGTTGCGGTTGTACCAGCCCCAGCGGTCGATGGCGGCCTTGGAGAGGGCGAAGGTGTCCTCATAGGAGCCGTCCACGCTGATGACGGTGGCGCCGAAGATCATGAGCTGGGCCACCTTGCCCTTGGGGGCGCGGCTGGGGACGAAAATGTAGGTGGCCAGCCCCGCCGCCGCGGCGTTGCCCGCCAGGGAGGAGGCGGCGTTCCCCGTGGAGGAGCAGGCGATGGTGTCCGCCCCGGCCTCCCGGGCCTTGACCACCGCCATGGCGGAGGCCCGGTCCTTCAGGGAGGCGGTGGGGTTCTGGCCGTCGTCCTTGATGTAGAGGGTCTTTAAGCCCAGGGCCTTGGAGAGCCGGTCGGCCTTGTAGAGAGGGGACCAGCCCACCCGCAGGGGCGGGGCGGGGGAGGCCTCCTCTACCGGCAGGAAGGGCCGGTACCGCCACATGGAGTAGTCGTGGTTTTGCTCCAGATCGGCGGGGGAAAAGTGGTCCCGGATGGCGGAATACGAATACTGAATGTCTAATATACCGCCGCATTTACAAGCTGTGATCGTTGGAAGAGCCTCGTACTCCGCGCCGCAGCGGGTGCACTTGGCGCTCAGGACATATTTCATGGGACACCTCCTTGGTGGGTGAGGGTAAGCCTTCCCCTGGGGGAAGGTGCCCCAGTGCGCACACTGGGGCGGATGAGGGGGGAGCCTTGCGGCGTGGTACTACGTCTCGTTTCTTTGTCTTTCTGTGACGTGAAAGGACGGGAGAGACGGTCAAAACCCGTTTCTTTTTCCCTGCTGGAAAA
>CAUBHZ010000258.1 GCA_958435885.1 uncultured Intestinimonas sp.
ACAATGGGGGCGTAAAGACGGGCCGCCGGATTCCTATTTGGAGCCACTCAACCCCCATGAGAGCCCCTTTTTCTTTGGATTCCAAAAACCGTTCTTTTTCCAGCAGGGAAAAAGAAACGGGTTTTGAACGTCTCCCCCGTCCTTTTACATCACAGAAAGATAAAGAAACGAGACGGAATACCACGCCGCAAGGCTCCCCCTCATCCGTCATGGCCTGCGGCCATGCCACCTTCCCCCAGGGGAAGGCTTTTGGGCAAATACTATCTGCCCCTACCCAATCACTGGACTGCCATTCATAAAACAAAAAAACCGCCCCGGACCAGCGGTCCGGGGCGGTATAAACCCTTATTGACAATGGGCCTAAACTCAGGCGGTCATGTCCTTCAGGTCCTCGGCCACGGTGAAGTCGGCCTCGGTAGCGGCCTTGACGTCGTCCACGGTGAACTCGGGGTTGATCTCGGTCATGACGAGACCCTTGTCGGTGACCTCCATCACGCACATCTCGGTGATGATCTTGGTGATGCAGTGCACGGCGGTGTAGGGCAGGGTGCACTTCTTCAGGATCTTGGGCTTGCCCTTGGCGGTGTGCTCCATGGCCACGATGACGGTCTTGGCGCCCACCAGCAGATCCATGGCGCCGCCCATGCCGGGCATCTTCTTGCCGGGGATGATCCAGTTGGACAGGGAGCCCTCCTGATCGACCTCCAGGCCGCCCAGGATGGTGGCGTTGACGTGACCGCCGCGGATGAAGCCGAAGGAGGTGGCGGAGTCGATGTAGCAGCCGAACTTGGCGGCCTGAGCGGGAGCGCCGCCGGCGTCGGTCTTGTAGGCGGGCTCAGCGTCCTCGGCGGTGGGCTTGCTGCCGGTGCCGATGATGCCGTTCTCGGACTGGAGGACCACATGCACGCCCTCGGGCAGATAAGCGGGGACCATGGTGGGCAGACCGATGCCCAGGTTCACCACGTCGCCGTCCTTGAGCTCCTTGGCCACACGCTTGGCAATGAAGCCTTTGATCTCAGACTTTTCCATTACAGCTTCCCTCCATCCACGATGTAGTTGATGAAAGCGCCGGAGGTGACGACGTTTTCAGGGGCGATGTCACCGATCTCCACCAGGTTGTCGGCCTCGGCGATGACCAGGTCGGCGGCGGTGGCCATGACGGTGTTGAAGTTACGGGTGGTGCCCTTGTACCACATGTTGCCGAACTTGTCGATCATGTGGGCGTTGACCACGGCCACGTCGGCGTGGACGGGCTTCATGAGCAGGTAGTCCTTGCCGTCGATGGTCTGCTTGCCCAGGCAGAAGGGGGAGTCCTCCACGATGGTGCCCACGCCGGTGGGGGTGAGCACGCCGCCCAGGCCGGCGCCGGCGGCGCGGATCATCTCAGCCAGGGAGCCCTGGGGGATGAGGTCGACGGTGAGGGTCTTGTCCACCATGCTCTGGGTGGCCACGTCGGGGGTCATGCCCACGTGGGTCGCGATGACGTGCTTGACCTGATGATTGTGCACCAGCTTGGCCATGCCGTAAAACTCCTGGCCGTTGGGGCCGGTCGCCATACCGCAGTCGTTGCCGATGATGGTGAAGTCCTTCTTGCCGCTGTTGGCCAGGGCCTCGATGATGTGATGGGCGCTGCCGCAGCCCAGGAAGCCGCCAAACATGATGGTTGCCCCGTCGGGGATCATGGCTACGGCTTCCTCCACGGAAATAATTTTAGCCACTGTTCGTTCCCTCCTAATAATAATGGCAGGTAGTCCCGGCAGGGGACCCACGTTCCTGTCGGTACTATGATGCTCACTCGTATTCTAGCACTTTTTCCAGGCGGTGGCAACACCTATGCCGCCGCCAAAACCCAAAATACCGGGGTGATTTTCAAAAAATGCCCGTAAAAAGGGGCGGGATCTTTTGGAAAGATCCCGCCCGGAATGGTGATGGGGAGATACGTGTCTTCGGCTCCGTTGAGGCGGCACATGGTCCGCCGGTGACGGACTCAGACCCGGTTGCTCCTGCGCCAGATGCCCATCTTCTCGGCGTCCTGGATGAGCTGCTCCCGGAAATCCGGATGGGCGATGGAGATGATCTTCTCCGCCCGCTCCCAGGTGGTGGTCCCCTTCAGGTTCACCATGCCGTACTCTGTGACCAGGTAGTGGATGGTGGACCGGGGATCGGTGGCGATGGTGCCGGGGGTCAGGGTGGGCACGATGCGGCTCTTCAGGCTGCCGTCCTTGCCGGCGACGGTGGAGGACATGCAGATGAAGCTCTTGCCGCCCTTGGAGAGGTAAGCCCCCATGACGAAATCCAGCTGACCGCCGGTGCCGGAGATGTGCTTGATGCCGGCGCTCTCGGCGTTGACCTGGCCGAAGAGGTCCAGATCGATGGCGTTGTTGATGGAGATGAAGTTGTCCAGCTGGGCGATGACCCGGACGTCGTTGGTGTAGTCCACCGGGGCGCCCAGGACCTCAGGATTGCGGTCGATGTAGTCGTAGAGCTTCTGGGTGCCGGCGGCGAAGGCGTACACCTGCCGTCCCTTGTCCAGGTTCTTGCGGGCGCCGGTGATCTTGCCCGCCTTGGCGATGTCCACGAAGGCATCCACGTACATCTCGGTGTGGACGCCCAGATCCTTCAGATCGGACTGGGCGATCATGGCGCCGATGGTGTTGGGCATGCCGCCGATACCCAGCTGGAGACAGGCCCCGTTGGGGATCTCCGGCACGATGAGCTCGGCCACGGCCCGGTCCACGTCGGTGGGGGCGCCGCCGGCGCCCAGCTGGGCCACCGACGGGTTGTCACCCTCCACGACCATGTCCACGTCCTTGATGTTGATCTCGCTGCCCGTGAGACCGATGCCCCAGGGCAGGTTCTTGTTGACCTCCACGATGACCACTTTGGCCTTGGCCAGCATGTCAGCGATATGGGAGGTTACCAGCCCGAAGTTGAAGTTGCCGTGGGCGTCCATGGGTGTGACCTGGAGCATGGCCACGTCCACCTGGAGGTCCTCCCGGTAGAAGCGGGGCAGCTCGGAGTAGCGCATGGGGCTGAAGTAGCCCATGCCCTTGGCCACGATCTTGCGGTCGATGCCGCTCATGTGCCAGGAATTCCAGACGAAGTGCTCAGGAGCATCCTCCGCCTTTGCGATCTCCGGCATCCACATGGTGACGCCGCCCCGGACCTTCACATCCGTGAGCTCGTCCTTGCGTTCGGCCAGGGCCTTGTCCAGGGCCACGGGATGGTTGGTGCACCACCCGTAGTCCACCCAGTCCCCGGACTTGACCACCTTGACCGCCTCGGCGGCGGTGGTCAGCTTCTCTTCATACAGCTTCTGATAATCCATGGGTCACCTCTGTTCAGGTCGGCCCGGGGCAATCAGCACTTCTCGAAGATGGTGGCGACGCCCATGCCGCCGCCGATGCACAGGGTGGCCAGGCCCTTCTTGGCCTCGGGGCGCTTGGCCATCTCGTAGAGCAGGGTGACGATGATACGGGCGCCGGAGCAGCCGATGGGGTGGCCGATGGCGATGGCGCCGCCGTT
>CAUBHZ010000259.1 GCA_958435885.1 uncultured Intestinimonas sp.
GCCCCGGCCGAGGGGTAAAGCAGACGGGAGGCCGCGCACCGCGCGGCCTCCCGTTTTTGTGTCAGTCCAGCTCCAGCAGGAACTGGCCGATGTGCTGCATGGCCTGGGCGGCCTTTTTCATGGGGAACATCTGGAAGACGTGCCACATGTCGGGCCAGACCTCCAGGCGGCAGGGGGTGCCGGCTTGGACCAGCCGGTCCCGGAGCCGCACCGAGTCGGAGAGCAGGATCTCGTTGGTGCCGGCCTGGATGAGGGTGGGGGGGAGTCGCCGCAGATCCCCGAAAAGAGGGGAGAGCAGGGGGACGGACAGGTCCTGACCGGGGGCGTACACCCCCCGAACTGCCCGGATATAGTCCATGGTGAGCATGGGGTCGTCGTCCCGGTGCTCCTGGTAGGACTTCCCGCTGGCCGTCATGTCGGTCCAGGGGGAGAGGAGGACCAGCCGCCGGGGGAGAAGGCGTCCCGCGTCCCGGAGGAGCATGGAGAGCACCAGGGCCAGATTGCCGCCGGCGGAGTCGCCGGCCACCACCACGTCCCGGGCGCCGTAGCCCAGGTGCATCAGGTAGTCCCAGGCCTTCATGGCGTCCTCCAGGGGGGCGGGGTAGGTGTGCTCAGGGGCCAGGCGGTACTCAAAGGCCAGTACCTCGTAGCCGGTGACCCCGGCCAGCTTGGCGGCCAGGATGCGGGCGTAGCCCAGGTTGCCGCTGGTGTATCCGCCGCCGTGGCAGTACAGGATGACATGGCGTTTGTCGTGGCCCCGCTCCGGCCGCACCCAGGCGGCGGGCATGCCGTGGAGGGTAAAGGGCTCCCAGCTCATGCCCAACATGGGGGCTACCAGACGGCCCAGCAGCTCCTGACCCTTGCGCTGGCGCTCCAGGTCGGCCGGGTCCATGGAGTCGGGGGAGGTGGCGGAGTGGATGGCCTTGAGGGCACCCATGACGGCATTGGTGCGCCTTTGCTCCGCGGTCTGCCTGGCCTCGGGGGAGAGGGGGGACAGCCGCTTGTGTTTCTTCTCTTTGTGTTCCATGGGGAGACTCCTGTCTGGCCGGGGGAAAATCGTCACCGGCCGGGATATTCTGTGCGTTATGCCTTATCTTACAGGATATTTACCACGATTGCAAGGGCGGAGGGTTTATAGTATAATGATACCTGCTGACCGCTGTCGCACACAGGAAGGGGGCTGCTCGGCCGTGCCGAACAAGAAGAAGACGGAGTGGTACCGCCTGGACAACGCCGCCATGATGTACTCCGCCATCCAGAGGGAGAACTACTCCGCCATCTACCGGTTCTCGGCGGTGATGACGGACCTGGTGGACCCGGCCGCCCTCCAGCGGGCCATCGACCGGACCATGCCCCGGTTTCCGGGCTTCCGGGTCCGCATCAAGCGGGGATTCTTCTGGTACTATTTTGAGCCCAACGACGCCCCCGGTCCCTTCGTGAAGGAGGACATGAGCAATCCCTGTCAGCCGGTGCGCTTCCGGGAGGACGACGGCTGGCTCATCCGCTTTTTCTACTACGGCCACCGCATCTCCCTAGAAGTCTTCCACGCCCTGGCCGACGGGGCGGGCGCCCTCACCCTGTTCCGCACCCTGCTGGCGGTCTACCTCCGGGAGCTGGGCCACCAGATCCCCAACACCGGCGGCGTCCTGGACGTGGACGGGCCTCCCTCCCGGGAGGAGCAGGAGGACTCTTATTTCCGCTACGCCAAGTCCCGGGTGCGCCGGGGCATGGGGGAGAGCAAGGCCTATCAGAATAACGGCACGCCGGAGCCCTTTTACACCCTCAACGTCACCATGGGCCTGGTGCCCCTGGACAGGCTCCGGGAGGTGGCCAAGAGCTACGGCGCCTCGGTGACGGAGTACCTCTCCGCCGTCCTCATCGAGTCCATCCTGGCCAAGCAGCGCCGGGAGGGCCGCCGCCGGGAGCTGCCGGTGGCTCTGGCGGTACCCATCAACCTGCGGCCCCACTTTCCCTCCCGCACTCTGCGCAACTTCATCCTGACGGTGCGTCCGGTCATCGACCCGGAGCTGGGAGACTACACCTTTCCGGAGATTGTCTCCCAGGTCCACCACCACATGCGCCTGCACATCAGCCGTCAGGAGATGCAGGCGGTCATCACCCGGAACGTGATGCTCCAGAAGAACAAGCTGCTCCAGCTGGTGCCGGCGCCGGTGAAGAACCTCACCATGGCCATCAGCTACAAGCTGGTGGGCTGCCGGCCCTATTCCACCACCTACACCAACCCCGGCGCCTTCAAGGTCCCGCCGGAAATGGAGCCCCACATCCGGCGCATGGAGGTCATTCTGGGCCAGTCCTATACGCCCCGGAGCAACTGCGCCTCCATCAGCTACGGCAACACCATGGAGATCACCTTTGCCGGCACGGTGAAGGAGTCCGACGTGGAGCGGGACTTCTTCCGCCACCTGGTCCGGGAGGGCATCCACGTAAAAGTCATATCCAACCGCCAGGACCCGGAAGGGCCGGCCCGCTGAGGGCAGGGGAGGAGATACGAATGTCATACTGCGTCAACTGCGGGGTGGAGCTGGACCCCACCGCCCGCACCTGTCCCCTGTGCCAGACCCCGGTGGTCAATCCCCGGCAGCCGGTGGACACCGAACTGCCCCCTCCGTTTCCCAGCCGCCGGGAGGAGGTGCAGCCGGTGAATAAGGTGGAGCTGGCCCTGCTGCTCTCGGCCATGCTGGGCTCGGTGGCGGTGGTCTGCGGGCTGCTCAACCTCTTTTTCCTCCACTCCGGCCGTCCCTGGTCCCTCTACGTCATCGGCGCGGCGGTGATGCTGTGGATCTGGCTGGTGCCGCCTCTGGTCTTCAGGGGCATGCCATTGTGGGTCCGTCTGGGGCTGGACGCCTGCGCCGTGGGGGTGTACGTCTTCCTCATCTCCATTGACCTCCACGGCATACAGTGGTATCTGGGTCTGGCCCTTCCCATCGTCCTCACCGGTGGAGCCATCATGGTGGCCCTGGGCCTCATCCTCAGCCGGGGGCGGTCCATCCTCACCAGCGTCACCCTCATCATCGGCGCCGTCGGCCTCTTCGTCATCAGCATCGAGCTCTTTGTAGACCGCTGGCTCCACCAGGACTATCTCCCAGGCTGGTCCCTGGTGGTGGCCGCCGTGTGTGTGGCCCTCATTATCCCCCTGGTCATCGTCCGCCGCCGTCCCGCCCTCCGGGACGAGGTGCGCCGGCGCTTCCACATGTAGTCCAATGGTCACAGGATGCATATAGATGCTATAATATGCATTTTATAACGCATATTATGAATATAAATGGGAGAGTGTACGAGAAAATTGGGAGGCAATTCGCATATTTATGCGAATTGCCTCTTGCATTTTGCTTTGGGAAGTGGTACACTGTGTCCAACATCGAAAGACATGGAGGCGTTCACCATGACAGATCACAAGGACATCAAGAAAGTCGTACTCGCCTATTCCGGCGGCTTGGATACATCCATCATCATCCCCTGGCTGAAGGAGAACTATGGCAACCCGGAGATCATCGCCGTGTCC
>CAUBHZ010000260.1 GCA_958435885.1 uncultured Intestinimonas sp.
CTGAAGGTCGCCGTCATGGCGGACGTGGGGCGCTGTGACTACGCCAACGACATCCACCCCCGAGACGAAAGCCCCATCGACATGGTTCGGGTGGCCACCTATATCAACACCATTCCGGAAGCATTGGCCATGATTGAGGACGCCGCCAAGAAAGGTTATGAGACCACCTGCAATATCATGGCCGTCTCCAACTGCCGAGAGAGCGACATCCAGTTCGCCTTGGCCGCCCTGACCGATTCTCCGGTGAATGCGGTCTACCTGGTGGACAGCTACGGCGCCATGTATCCGGAAGAGATCAACCGGATGGCAAAACGCTATCTGGAAGTGCTGGAACCGGCAGGCAAACGTCTGGGCATCCACGCCCACAACAATCAGCAGTGCGCCTTCGCCAACACCATCGAAGCCCTGTCCATGGGCGCCAGCTATCTGGACGGCACCCTCAGCGGCATGGGACGGGGCGCAGGCAACTGTGCCTTAGAAGCACTGATCGGTTTCCTGAAAAATCCCCGCTACCAGCTGGATCCCCTGCTCCGATTCATCCAGAAGGATATTCTGGCGCTGAAAGAGGCCGGCTGCGTCTGGGGCTATGACATCCCCTACCTGCTCACCGGTCTGCTGGATCAACACCCCAGAACCGCCATTGCGGCCACCAAAGCACACGATACCAACTACTCTGCCTTTTATCAAATGCTGTTGGATAAGGATTGAAAAAAATGCGATGAGGACTCTCATCGCATTTTTTGTTACTGATCTCGGTTTTCCTTTGCCGCCCGAATGAACTCTCGGAACAAGGGGTGTGCTTTGTTGGGACGGGACTTCAGCTCCGGATGGAACTGGACGCCTACGAACCAGGGATGGTTCAGATCTTCCACGATTTCCACCAGCTTATCGTTGGGGGATACGCCCACCAGGGACAGACCGCTGTTGGTCAGGGCTTCCCGATAGTCGTTGTTGAATTCATAGCGATGGCGATGGCGCTCATAGATGACTTCTTCGCCGTAGGCTTCAAAGGTTCTGGAAGCCTTATTCAAAATTTTGCAAGGATAAGCGCCCAGACGCATGGTCGCACCCATCTTATCCACATCCCGCTGTTCGGGCATCAGGTCAATGACCGGATAAGGCGTATCAGGATCCAGTTCGCTGGAATGTGCGCCTACCATGCCGGCCAGATGTCGGGCGTGTTCCACCACGGACATCTGCATCCCCAGGCAGATGCCGAACAGGGGCACCTGCTGTTCTCTGGCCCAGCGGATGGAGTAGAGCATGCCGTCGATACCGCGGGCGCCAAAGCCGCCGGGGACGATAACGCCGTTGACTCCGCCCAGCACTTCTGTCACGTTCCCTTCGGTGACATTTTCCGAGTCCACCCAACGGATCTTCACCTTTACATCATTTTCAATGCCGCCATGGGTCAGGGCTTCCACCACGGAGAGATAGGAATCATGCAGTTCTACATATTTGCCCACCAGGGCGATCTCCACTTCCCCATCTACGGTAGCCTTGGCTCGTTCCACCATCTGAGTCCACTCGGTCAGGTCAGGTTCGGGTACATTCAGCTTCAGGTGCTTGCAGACTACGTTGCCCAGACCTTCTTTTTCCAGCATCAAGGGCACTTCATAGAGGATCGGCGCGGTCAGGTTGGGGATGGCGTTCTCCACAGGGATGTTGAAGAACATACTGATCTTGTTCAGGATATCCTCGGTCACCGGCTGGTCTGCCCGGCACATGATGACATCGGGCTGGATGCCGATGGTCAGCAACTCCTTGCAGGAGTGCTGGGTGGGTTTGCTCTTTTGTTCGCCGGAGCCGGGGATGGTGACGATGAGGGAGACATGGATATACATGACATCCTCAGGAGGCAGCTCCCGACCTACCTGACGGATGGCCTCCAGGAAGGGCAGGGATTCGATGTCGCCTACGGTGCCGCCGATCTCGGTGATGATGACGTCTTTCGGCTCGCCTTTTTCCATACGGTAAATGCGGGACTTGATCTCATCGGTGATATGCGGGATGACCTGGACGGTACGCCCCAGGAACTCCCCGTCCCGCTCCTTATCCAGGACAGCGGTATAAACTTTGCCGGAGGTGACGGAGGAGTTGACGGTCAGGTTTTCATCCACGAAACGCTCATAGTGGCCCAGATCCAGATCGGTTTCCGCACCATCGTCGGTCACGAATACTTCGCCATGCTGGATGGGGTTCATCGTGCCCGGGTCCACATTCAGATAGGGATCCAGCTTCTGCAAGGCAACCCGCAGCCCCCGCTGTTTCAGCAAGCGGCCGAGGGATGCAGCGGTGATGCCTTTGCCCAGGCCGGAAACCACGCCTCCGGTGACAAAGATGTGTTTGACTGACATAGTGCAAGTCCTCCTCATTTCTCTAAATAGACAACTGCCCGGTCAAAGCAGGAACTCGACTGGGCCACAAAATTTCATACATATTTATTGTACCTTTATCCGTCTTTCCAGTCAAGGTGATGCAACAAGATTCAGATTTTTTTTGAAATTTTACCGGTTTTTCTGCCGGATTATTTACGTTTAGCCGAAAGTATTGTAAAATAAGAGTTCAGACATCACAGGATCTTTCCGAAGGAGGAACGAGACGCTTGGCTTCCCATCGCATTACATTAGACACCGATACCATCTCTATGACTGCCGCCGCTGCGGACAGTCTCATTTCCCGTGGTCAGGGAGACCCGGCGCTGCTCTACCTGTACTTACTCCGCCATCAGGGTTACCTAGATCCCGACCAATCTGCCAAGGAGCTGGGCTGGTCTCGGCTCCAGTTGGACAGCGCTTTGACCCACCTGCGGGAGTTGGGTCTGGCCGGTGGTGTGCCCCAGCCACAGTTCAATGAAGCAGTGCCCAAGCGAGAACAGGCTCCCGCCTACTCCGCCGATGACCTAAACCAAGAGCTGAAGGATCAGACCTCCGCCTTCCCCGACCTGCTCAGCGAGGTAGAGGTAGCCATGGGCAAGCGGCTGTCTCCCTCTGACACCAAGATCTTGCTGGAGCTGTACGATCACCTGGCTCTGCCGCCAGAAGTGATCTATCAGCTGGTCATTTGGCAGATCCAAGAGCACCAGGACAAATACGGCCAGGGGCGCAAGCCTCGGATGTCTGTCATCCGCACCGCAGCTTATCGCTGGAAGGAATCCGGCGTGGACACATTGGAAGCGGCAGAGGCATATCTGAAAAAACTGGAATACTATCGCTCTCAGGAAGGCGCTCTGCTGGCCGCCGTGGGGATCACCGGCCGTAAGGCCGCACCAGGTGAGCGGAAATACCTCACCGCCTGGGCAGAGATGGGATTCCCGGCGGAGATGGTGGCTATGGCTTACGACCGGACAGTGACCAACACAGGCACGATGAAGTGGGCCTACTGCAACGCCATCTTGAAGCGCTGGCACAGCGAAGGACGACACACGCCAGAGGACGTGGCCGCCGGAGAACGGCATCCGCATCGGAATATCCCCCAAAAGGTTTCTAAGGCGCCTGCGCCGGCGCCTGTGCA
>CAUBHZ010000261.1 GCA_958435885.1 uncultured Intestinimonas sp.
TCCCTGAAGGGAGGAGATGGGGGAGAGCAGAGCGCCGGTGCCGCAGAAGAGGATGTTTTTCCAGCGGCCCTCAGCCATGCCCCGGAGCAGGTATCCATTGAGTACCACGGCGGAGCAGCCGCAGCCGGACCCGCCGCAGTGCACGTCTTGGGCGGGGAGGTCAAAGATCATCACGCCGCAGTCGTCATAGTTGCCCAGCTCCACGCCGTCGGCGCGGAAGAGGTCCAGCACGATGGACTTGCCCAGCTCTCCCAGATCGCCGGTGACGATCAGGTCATAGTAGGAGGGCTTGCGCCCGGTTTCGGAAAAGTGGGCGGTGAGCGTGCTGTACGCCGCGGGCGCCATGGCGGCTCCCATGTTGTTGGCGTCTTTGATGCCCTTATCCACAACCTTGCCGATGGTGGCGTGGGTGACATAGGGGCCGTTCCCCTCCCGTGAGAGGACGGCGGCACCGGCGCCCGTCACTGTCCACTGTGCGGTGGGGGTGCGCTGCCCGCCGTACTCCAGGGGGGTGCGGTACTGCCGCTCGGCGGAGCAGAAGTGGGAGGAGGCCACAGCCGCCGCCCAGGTGCCGAAGCCGCCGTCCAGGGCCATGGAGGCCAGGACCAGTCCCTCCGCCATGGTGGAACAGGCGCCGTAGAGCCCCAGAAAGGGCACATCCTGTCCCCGGACGGCGAAGGAGGAGGCAATGCACTGGTTGAGCAGGTCGCCGGCGAAGAGGACGTCCAGGGAAGAGGGAGCCTGCCCCGCCTTGTCCAGGGCGCTCTGAAGGGCCAGGCGCTGCATGGCGCTCTCGGCCTTCTCCCAGCTGGACTCCCCAAAGCTGTCGTCCTGATTGATGAGGTCAAAAAAGGAGGCCAGAGGGCCCTGGCCCTCCTTCTTGCCCACAACACTGGCACACCCGGCAATGGTGGGCGGATCGGCAAAGGCCACCGTCTGCCGCCCCAGTTTTTTTATGGTCATCGGATCTCCTCCTATCCCCTCGGGACACGTTTGAACGGGATTAGTTTGAACAGATTTCCGCAAAATATCAGGGCGCATTTTGGCGGCGCGACTGCTGGTCAAACGTGGAAAGATGCGATATAATAAATACATATTTTTCACTTGATGGAGTTGGATCGATATGGTAGAAGAAGCCAAGCGCACCATCGCCTACCTCTGCCCGTCCTGTCATCAGGCGGTGGTGGCGGAAAAGACTGTCTTCTCACTGGCCGCGGCGCCGGGGAAGATCCCCTGCCCCTGCGGGAAGTCGGCGCTCAAGACGGAAATCGAGGGCGACCGGGTCAAGCTGACGGTGCCCTGCCTGTTCTGCGAGAAGGAGCACACCGTCACCTGCTCCACCCACGCCTTCCTCCACGAAAAGGCTCTGGCCTTCTCCTGCGCCGCCTCGGGGCTGGACTGCTGCTACGTGGGGGAGGAGGGCCCTGTCTTTGCCGCCATGAAACGCCTGGAGGAGGCGGTGGACAAGCTGGAGGCCGCCGCCGGAGAGAAGGGCACCTTCCTGGATGAGGTCATCATGCACGAGGTCCTCTCCGAACTGCGGGACATTGCCCAGCGGGGCGGGATCTCCTGCACCTGCGGCTCCCGGGAGTGGAAGCTCCAGGTGAACTTCAGCTCTGTGGACCTGATCTGCGGCCACTGCGGCCGGGCTCTGCGTATCCCCGCCGCCACCGCCGACGACCTGGAGGACCTGTGCTGCAAGAACACCCTCCTCATCAAGGGTAAGGGGGAGTAAGCCATGTACCATGAGGCTTCGTTCCAGGTCGGCGCCCGGGATACCGATCCCTTCAACCAGTGCCGGCCCTCCTCCATGATGGATTTTCTGCAGGAGGCGGCCACCGGCGCGGCCGTGGAACTCCACGTCTCCCGGGAGGAGATGCTCCGGAATTACAATGTCTTCTGGATGCTGGCCCGGATCTGGTATCGGCTGGACACACCTGTCTTTTGGGATGACCGGCTCACGGTTCAAACCTGGCACCGGGGGAGCGGCCACGGCGCCTCCATCTACCGTGACTTTGACATCTTCCGGGATGGAAGGCCCATCGGAGAGGGCGTCAGTCTGTGGGTCCTGGCCGACGCCGAGACCCGGAAGCTGCGCCGGGTATCCGAGCTGCCGGAGTTCAGCGAGACGTCCGGCGGCGACCGCTGCAAGAGCCGGATGCTGCCCAAGCTCCGCATGCCGGTCCCTCTGGAAGCGGCGGAAGAGCGGCGGCTGTGGTACAGCGACTGCGACGTGAACGGCCACGTCAACAACGTCCATTACGCCGACTATGCCTGCGACGCCATCGGGCTGGAGGAGGCTGGCCGGGGACATTTCGTCTCCCAGGTCCAGATCGGCTATCTGAAGGAGTGCCGGGCGGGGGAGACCATCCGTCTGTCCACAGGCCGGCAGGATGACACTTTCTATGTCCAGGGGGACGGAGGAGAGGGAAAGCCCAGATTTGACGCGGCTCTGACCCTGTCCCCCCTTGACAACCCCCACACCGGGGCATAGAATATATCAAATATGTTTTCCCAGCATCGGATACGATGAAAAAAGATAAAGGAGTGGAGTCCATGTTCAATACGGATGCCGCCAGCAAGTTCGTGCGGCAGGGCCTGACCTTTGACGACGTGCTGCTGATCCCCGCCGAGAGCAACGTCCTGCCCGCTGACATTGATCTGCACACCCAGCTCACCAAGAAAATCCGCCTGAATATCCCTGTGATGAGTGCCGCCATGGATACGGTCACCGAGTACCGCATGGCCATTGCCATCGCCCGTGAGGGCGGCATCGGCATCATCCACAAGAACATGTCCATCGGCCAGCAGGCCGAGCAGGTGGACATGGTGAAGCGCAGTGAAAACGGCGTCATCACCAACCCCTTCTGGCTGGCTCCCGGCCATACCCTGGCCGAGGCGGATGAGCTCATGGCCAAGTACCGCATCTCCGGCGTCCCCATCTGTGACCACGGCAAGCTCATCGGCATCATCACCAACCGTGATATGAAGTTCGAAGAGGACATGAACCAGCTCATCGACAACGTGATGACCAAGGACCACCTGGTCACCGCCAAGGAGGGCACCACTCTGGAGGAGGCCAAGCAGATCCTCCGCCGGTACAAGATCGAGAAGCTGCCCATCGTGGATGACGAGTTCCACCTCAAGGGCCTCATCACCATCAAGGACATCGAGAAGGCCGAGGTCTACCCCAACTCTGCCCGTGACGAGAAGGGCCGGCTGCTGGTGGGCGCCGCCATCGGCGTCACCGCCGACGTGATGGACCGTGTGGCCGCCCTGGTAGAGGCCGGTGCCGATGTGCTGTGCCTGGACTCCGCCCACGGCCACTCCCACAACATCCTGGAGTGCGTCAAGCGCATCAAGGCCCTCTATCCCGACGTGCAGCTCATCGCCGGCAACGTGGCCACCGCGGAGGCCACCCGGGCCCTGATCGAGTCCGGCGCCGACTGCGTGAAGGTGGGCATCGGACCCGGCTCCATCTGCACCACCCGTGTGG
>CAUBHZ010000262.1 GCA_958435885.1 uncultured Intestinimonas sp.
CTCCCTGGCCCAGCTCACCCTGGTGGGGGACATCATCTCCGCCGGCCGGGTCCTGGCCGCCCTTGCGGTAATGGTCTTTTCCTCCCAGGGCGGGCTGGGTACCGGCGCCGCCGCCGGGGTGGCCGCCGGGCTGAGCATGGACCTGGCCCGGGGCAGCGGGGACTGGTCCTGCACCGTGTGCTACGGCTGTGCCGGGCTGGTCACCGGGGTCTTTCAGGGCCGGTCTCGGACAAGCTGCGCCGTGGCCTACGTCCTCACCAACGCGGTGGTGGTGCTGTGGGCCTGGGAGGGGGGCGCCGAGCTGCCCCTCCTCTATGAGGTCTTCACCGCCTCCGTCCTCTTCCTCCTGCTGCCGGAGCAGCTTCTCCGCAAGGTCCACGCCCGGCTGGGCCGGGAGCGCGCCCCCGGCACCGCCGACCGGGCCGCCGTCTACGTCCGGGACCGGCTGACCCAGACCGCCGGGGCCTTCCGCAGCCTCTACGAGTCCATGCGGGGGAGCTTCCGGGGGAGCGCCCCCAACGATGAGGACCTCTCCACCGTCTTTGACCGGGCGGCGGACAAGGTGTGCCGCCGGTGCGCCCTCCGGGACGCCTGCTGGCAGCGGGACTACAACACCACCTTCGCCGCCCTCAACGACGCCCTGCCCGCCATGGCGGAGCGTGGCCGGGGGGAGGCCGGAGACTTCCCCCAGCACTTCACCACCCGCTGCCTCCACTTCCCTCAGTTCCTCTCCGCCGCCAACGAGGCCCTCACCGCCGCTCTCTGCCGCCGCCAGTACCAGAGCCGCCTTCAGGAGAACCGGGCCGCCGTCTTCCGGCAGTACGGCACCCTCTCCACCCTGCTGGGCCAGGCGGCCGCCGAGCTCTCCGGGGAGCTCACCCCCGACCCGGTGCGGGAGAAGCGGCTGCGCCGCCACCTCACCGCCCTGGGGCTGGAGGGGGACGCCTGGGTCTACTACGACCAGGCCGGACACCTGCGCTGTGAGGTGGCCGGCCCCGACCTGGCTCCCCTGCGGAAGGAGGAGGAGCGCACCGCCCTCTCCGCCCTGCTGGGGGTCTCCCTACACACGGCGGAGGAGGAGCCCCCCATCGGCACCGGGGAGCACCTGGTCTTCACCCAGGCCGAGCCCCTTCAGGCCGTCATGGGGGCGGCCGCCCGTCAGAAGGGGGGCGAGACGGTGAGCGGGGACGCCGGCGGCCTCCTCCGCACCCCGGAGGGCCTCCTTTACGTCATGCTGTGCGACGGCATGGGCAGCGGTCCCGCCGCCAGCCGGGAGAGCAAGCTGGCCGTCCGGCTGCTGGAGCAGTTTTTGCGGGCGGGAGTCCAGGCCGAGATCGCCCTAAAGACCCTCAACGCCGCCCTGGCCCTCCGCAGCGAGGAGGAGGGGGGCTTCACCACCGTGGATCTGCTGGAGCTGGACCTTTTCACCGGAGCCGCTGCCCTCTACAAGTACGGCGCCGCCCCCACCTACCTGCGCCGGGGTCCATCGGTGAGCCGCATCACCGGCGCCGCCCTCCCCGCGGGCCTCACCGACGGGGAGCGCACCGCCCCCGATATCACCCGGCTCCAGCTGGAGAGCGGAGACACGGTGGTGATGGTCAGCGACGGGGTGGCCGACCAGCGGGAGGACCAGTGGCTCCGGGACGCCCTGGCCGCCTTTGACGGGGAGAGTCCCAAGGACCTGGCCCGGACCCTGGTGGCCGCCAACGTGGGCGAGAGCGGCCCTCTGGACGACCGCACCGCCCTGGTGGTCCGGCTCTCCGCCCGGGAGTGAATGTGAAAAACGTGCCGTTCCCCGTTGGGAACGGCACGTTTTCTTATGGCTGATCGGAGGGGCTTTCTTCCTCTTCCTTTTGGATGACCGGAAAGGGCTTCCCCTCCGGCACGCGCTCCTCCGGCGGGAGGTCCCGCTCCATGGGCGCAGGCTTATCCCCCTCGAACACATCGAAAAGGCTCCGGGGCGTCAGCTCAGGCTTGCGGTGGCGGACGATGGCCGTGACCGTGGGGAAGAGGACGATGGCGATGAGTCCGCCGGAGAACCCGTTGTTGTAGAGGTTGACGCCGGCCAGCACGTACCCGGCCTGGAGGACCACCGCCGAGTGGAGGAAGCCGGCCAGGATGCCCACGGGCCAGCCGAAGACCCCGGCGAAGGGCGCCAGAGTGGTGCCGAAGAGGGCGGCCAGCTGAAGGGCGGGGGACTCCACGGTGTAGTGCATGAAGACGCCCCCCAGCAGGACACCGCACATGATGGGCAGGATGTTCCGGGCGTGTTTGCCATAGGCGGAAAAGCCGATGATGGTCAGGATGCCCCCCAGGGTGGGGCCGTTGAGATCTCCGCCCACCAGCAGGATGTACCCGGTAGCCAGAAGCCCGTTGACTCCCATGTTGATGAGTACGGGACCGGTCCCCACCATGCGGAGGAAGTCGCTGGGAGCCCGGCCCGTGCTGGTGAGGAGGCGCCGGTACCCCGCCCAGGAGGCCCAGGCCGGATGGCCGGAGAAAAAGAGACCGCTCAGGATAAAGACCATGCACATGAGAGCCATGGCCACGCCGAAGGGCAGGTTATACCCCTCTGCCCAGTAGAGGACGCTGCTGGGGGCATCCCCCACGGCGGTGAGGATGGGCACCAGCATCATGGCCAACAGGCCGCAGGCAAAGCCCATGTTGTAGAGGTTCATGCCGTTCTGCACCTTGTAGGTATAGGCCGAAAGGGGCGGGAGCACCATGCCGATAAAGACGCCGGTGAGGACGCCCCCCAGCGGATGGGCATAGAGACTGCCCAGGCCCATGTAGCTCACCAGGGGGGAGAGGGCGGTGGCCAGCAGGGCCACCGAGGTGTACTTGGAAAAGGGCTCCTTCTGGATATGGGCATAGATCCAGGTGCCCAGGAAGATGGGCCAGATATTGGCCACGTTCTTACCGAAGAGGGCAAACCCCGACATGAGGCCCATCTCCGTGATGGTAAAACCGTTGAGGGGACACCCGGAAAGAAAGAGGATGGCGGCACTGATGAGGGTCACCAGGGCGGAGTTGACGAAGGCCGCTCCCGGTCCCGCAATGGCCACATAGTCGGTGATGAGCACATCCTGGGTGTCCACGATCTTCCGCAGGCCCGGGAGAATATTGGCCGGGTCATCGAAGATGAGTCCCGCCAGGATCAGGGCCAGCACATACGCCAGGATCATCAGGTACATGCGCTTGTATCGCATCTAGAGGTCCCTCCCTTTTGGCTCCGGTCTGGGGTCAAACGGTGCGGAAAAAGTCTCTCGTCTCCTGGGCGTTGCGCATGACTTCCTCCCGCAGGGCTTCCAGCGAGGGGAACTTCCGCTCTCCCCGCAGCTTCTTGTAAAATTCCATGCGGATGGTCTGGCCGTAGAGGTCCCCGGAGAAGTCCAGGATATAGCCCTCCACGCTGACCTTGTCCCCGTCGTCCACCGTGGGGCGGACGCCGATGTTGGTGACGGCGGGGCGGCTCTCGCCATT
>CAUBHZ010000263.1 GCA_958435885.1 uncultured Intestinimonas sp.
CCGGTGGAACAGGGAAAGGCCGTGGTCCTATCCGCAATTTTTTCGCCGCCTGCGTAGGCGGGCGTCGTGGCGTGGTGGCGCTGCCTGGTATTCCCGTTGCTGCGGCGTGGGGTGGTTGTCCACCATAGCCTTCCCCTGGGGGGAAGGTGGCATTTGCAAAGCAAATGACGGATGAGGGGAAACGTGGAACATTGGTCAGCCCTTCCCCTCATCAGTCTCGCTGCGCTCGACAGCACGGGTCGAGGACAATATGCTTTGGTCTGACTGTCCCCCGGACAGTCAGACCCCCAAGGGAAGCCAAAGGACGGATGTCATCCGCCCCCTTCCCTCTCAGGACAAGAACAGCTCCACGTCCTCCACGGAGAGGCGGGGATGGAGGGCCAGGTCGATGCCGAAGCCGATGACCTTGGCCATGTCTTTGACCCGCTGGTCGATGTCCCTGGGGGTGACCATGAGGCTCCCTCCCACTCCCCGGAGGGCGGCGGGGTCCAGGTCGTCCCGGCCGGCCTCCTCCAGAATGTCCAGGGCCAGGGTGGCGCCGTCCACCACCGTGGGCACTCCCACGGCGATGACGGGCACCCCCAGGGTCTTTTCGTTGAGGGCGAAGCGGTGGTTGCCCACCCCGGAGCCGGGGACGATGCCGGTGTCGGAGAGCTGCACCGTGGCGCAGATGCGGTCCAGGCTCCGGGCGGCCAGGGCGTCCACGGCGATGACGCAGCCCGGCTGCACCTTTCCCGCCACCGCCTGGGCCAGTTCGCCGCTCTCCACGCCGGTGGTGCCCAGCACCCCCGCCGCCAGGGCGGCCACCGGCCGAAAATCCCCAAAGTGCTCCGGCGCCTGGTCGATGAGGTGGCGGGTCACCAGGGTGTGGTCGGCGGCGCCGGGACCCACGGCGTCGGGGGTGATGGCCCGGTTGCCCAGGCCCACCACCAGCACCGGAGCCTTTTCCGGCACCCTACACCGCCGGAGCAGGTGGGAGAGCTCCCCCGCCAGGGCCCGGCAGGACCGGGGAAAGGCCTCCTCTTCCCTGCGCACCAGCCCGGTGAGGTCCACCGTCACATAGGTCCCCACCGGCTTGCCCAGGGCCGCCTCCCCCCTGCCGTCCAGGATCTCCACCCGGGTCACCGGGCAGCCCTCACGTTCCTCCTCCCGGACCCGCACCCCCTCCGGCGCAGGGGTCTCCCGCCCCGTTTTCGCAAGGGCCTCCGCCTCCACCGCCAGATCCGTCCGCCGCGTCAGCATGGATCACCACGCTCCCTTCCGCAAGATATAGTGTCTGCATCGCCATTTGACCCCTATTTTTTGCGAAAATCAAATTTTCTATCCAAAGCACAAAAAAATTTAAAAAAAAGGTTGCATTTTTTCAAGGCTTCTGTTAAAATGGATACCTGCACGGGCAGGTCCCGTGGATATGATTATACCATCGGAGGAGGTGTTTGGTTTGCCGAATATCAAGTCTGCCAAGAAGCGCGTGCTGGTCAACGAGACCAAGGCGGCCCGGAACAAGGCGGCCAAGTCTGCGCTGAAGACCCAGATCAAGAAGTTTGACGCCGTGGTGGCCGAAGGCAACCGCAGCGAGGCCGATGTTGTCTACAAGGCCACGGTGAAGGCCATCGACAAGGCCGCCGCCAAGGGTCTGCTGCACCGCAACAACGCGGCCAACAAGAAGAGCGCCATGACCATCAAGCTGAACAAGCTGGCCTGAGGCTCGACCCCGACGCACGAAGACCGCCTGCATCCGCAGGCGGTTTTTTGTTGCCCATCCGGCCCAGTTTTTGGCAAAAAGGGAGAAAGTTTTGACATTCAAACTAAGACCCCTTGACAAGGGGGGCGGGAGCGGCTACAATGGGGACCAATGCTTTGAAGTTCAAAGAAAAGGAGGCGGCTGCATGGAGGTGCGGGGCGCTCAGATCAATCAGTTTCTGGTGGAGGTCTTTGACCAGATCCTGCGCCGGGAGGAGGAGGTCCTGACGGCGGAGTACCCCAAGCTGTCCCTGCGGGAGATCCACCTCATCGACGCGGTGTGCCGTGCGGCGGACCACGGCGGGGACAACCGTGCCACGGCCATCGCGGCGGCCCAGGGGGTGACGGCGGGGACGCTGACCACGGCGGTGAACCTGCTGGAGCGGAAGGGCTATGTGGAGCGGCAGCGGGACGAGAAGGACCGGCGGGCGGTGCGCATCCTGCCCACGCCGCTGGCCCGGGAGGCGGACGCGGCCCATCGGGCCTTCCACCGAAAAATGGTGGAGCAGGTCCTGGAGGGGCTGACGCCGGAGGAATCGGACGCGCTGGTGCGGGCCCTGGGGAAGCTGGCCCGGTTTTTCGCGCCGGAAGAGCCGTCCAATGAAGCATAAAGTGAGGTAAGGAGATATGGTACGCATCGTCACCGACAGCACCTGTGATCTCTCCCCGGAGCGGCAGAAGGCCCTGGGGGTGGAGGTGGTGCCTCTGTCCGTCCATTTTGGGGAAGAGTCCTTCCTGGACGGCATCGACCTGAGCAACGAAGAATTTTACGCCCGGCTGCGGACGGCGGAGACCCTGCCCACCACGGCCCAGGTGAATCCGGAGGAGTTTGCCCGGCGGTTCCGGGCCCATGTGGAGGCCGGGGACCAGGTGGTGGGGCTGTTCATCGCCTCCCAGCTCTCGGGCACCTGCCAGTCGGCCATGATCGCCCGGGACATGGTGGATGAGGACAACATCTTCGTGGTGGACTCTACCACGGTGACCTTCGGCCTGGGGCTGCTGGTGGAGATGGCGGCCCGGCTGCGGGACCAGGGCCTGGACGCCCGGACCATCGCCGAAAAGGTGCAGGAGCTGGCCAAGCGGCTGCGGTTTTATGCCGTGGTGAGCACCCTGAAGTACCTGAAGATGGGTGGGCGCATCTCGGGCACCGCCGCCGTGGTGGGCGGCATGCTGGGCATCACCCCCATCCTGAACATCCGGGACGGCGTGGTGGAGGCGGCGGCCAAGTCCCGCGGCCGGAAGGGCGCCTTCCAGTGGATGGAGAAGCAGCTCCAGGCGGAGCCGGCGGACGCCTCCCTGCCCGTCTCCTTCGGCAACGCCGACAGCCCCGACATCATGGCCGAGTGCGAGGCCGCCCTGGCGGCCAGCGTCCCCGGCGCGGAGATCCTGGAGAGCTCCATCGGTTCCGTGGTCGGCACGCACGCCGGTCCCGGCTGTACCGGTATCGCCTATTTTGTGAAGGAGTAACCGGGGAATGACCCGGGCCGGTGTGCCGACCACGGGTGAGCGCAGCGAGCTGCGCCGCATCAGCGGCGCACAAGCGTCCCGGCTTTGCCGGGACCTTGGCGCAGGGGCAATTCATTTGCCCCGAGCATGTGAAGTGGAATCGGGGTTCCCCAAAAAGGCCTGCCTTTTTGGGGCGACGGTACCCATGCCGGTCCCGGCTGCACCGGTATCGCCTATTTCGTGAAAGAGTAAATAAGGTATAGGGCCGCGCCCGGCTTGACCGGGCGCGGCCT
>CAUBHZ010000264.1 GCA_958435885.1 uncultured Intestinimonas sp.
GACCGAGTTCTGCCAGGTGCGGGACCAGTTCCGGGGGAGCCGCCCGGTGATGGCGGTGCTGCTGCTGGACAACTATGAGGACCTGATGAAGAACCAGACGGAGAACCAGCGATCCACCATCTACGCCGAGGTCAACGCCCGGCTGGATGCCTGGGTGGCGGGCACCGGGGGCATGCTCCGCAGAATGGAGCGGGACCGTTACCTGCTCCTGTTCGAGGAGCAGTACCTGTCCCGGTTTGTGGACCAGAAGTTCGACATCCTGGACACCATCCACCAGGTGGTCAATTCCAGCGGCCTGGCGGCGACCCTGTCCATCGGCATCGGCAAGGACGGCGGCAGCTTCCAGGAGCTGATGCAGTACGCTAACCTGTCCATTGAGATGGCCCTCTCCCGGGGGGGAGACCAGGCGGTCATCCGCAACAAGTTCACCTTTGAGTTTTATGGAGGCCACTCCACCGAGACGGAGAAGCGCACAAAGGTGAAGAGCCGGGTGATGGCAAACGCCCTGTCCGCCCTGGTGTCCGACTCCTCCAAACTGTTCATCATGGGCCACAAGATGCCCGACATGGACGCCACCGGCGCCGCGGTGGGCGTGTGCGCCATCGCCCGGAAAAAAGGAGTCCCCGCCTACATCATCCGGGAGGGGGGGACCAATCCCTCCAAGCCCATCCTGGATAAGCTGGACCAGCTGCCCGAGTACCGGGGGAATTTCCTCAGTGCCCAGGAGGCCCTGGTGGCGGCGGACAGCCGCTCCCTGGTGGTGGTGGTGGACACCAACCGCCCGGAGCAGGTCCAAGCCCAGGAGCTGCTGGAGTCCTGCAACCGGGTGGCGGTCATCGACCACCACCGGCGGGCGGCCACCTATATCGAGGGAGCGGCGCTGAACTACCACGAGCCCTACGCCTCCTCCGCCTGTGAGCTGGTCACCGAGCTGCTCCAGTACATCGCAGAGCCCACCGACCTGCTCCGCACAGAGGCGGAGGCCCTGCTGGCGGGCATCGTGCTGGATACCAAGAACTTCACCATGCGCACCGGCGGCCGCACCTTTGAGGCGGCAGCTTTCCTGCGCCGCTCCGGCGCCGACACCGGGGAGGTGAAGCGGCTGTTCCAGAACGACCTGTCCGGCACCATCGCCAAATACGATATCATCCAGAATGCGAAGCTGTACCGGGACCACATCGCCATTGCCGTGGTGGACCACACGGTGGGCCGGGTGACAGCGGCCCAGGCGGCGGACGAGCTGCTGAACATCGTGGGGATCAGCACCTCCTTTGTGCTCTTTCCCGACGGGGAGCAGATCATCATCTCAGGCCGCTCCATGGGAGACACCAACGTCCAGGTCATCCTGGAGCAGCTGGGGGGCGGAGGCAACGCCGCCGCCGCCGGCGGACAGGTGGCGGGCAAGACGCTGGAACAGGTGGCCGTGGAGCTGACACAGGCCATCGACCGCTATCTGGAGGAGGACTCCTGAGGGAGTCGCTCATTCCCAAATAAGATATTTCCTAAAATTATTACTGATAGTATTTGGAGGAACACAACATGAAAGTGATTTTACAGCAGGACGTGAAGGGCCAGGGCAAGAAGGGCCAGATGGTGGAGGTCTCCGACGGATACGCCCGCAACTTCCTTCTGCCCCGGAAGCTGGCCGTCTCTGCCACGGCGGACAATATCAACACCATGAAGCAGCAGGAGAAGGCACGCAAGGCCCAGGAGGCCGCCGAGAAGGCGCAGGCCGAGGCCACCGCCAAGCAGTTGGAGGGACTGATGGTGAAGATCACCGCCAAGGCCGGCGAGGGCGGGCGCCTCTTCGGCGCTGTGACGGCCAAGGAGATCTCCGAGGCCCTGGCCGAGCAGCACCAGGTGGAGATCGCCAAGACCAAGCTGGTTCTGGACGAACCCATCAAGGCCTGCGGCGGCTATCAGATCCGCGCCAAGCTGGGCTATGAGGTGGTCGGCACGGTAAACGTCATGGTGGCGGAGGCCTGAGAAGGACGGTGAGGGGTGAGGAGAGGGGCGCTGTGCAGAGCGTTGATGCGCGGCACTCCCACCGCCCGGCGGTTCCGGGCACCAAAATCCCGAACTCTCGATTTTGAATTCCTGATTTGGAAGGCAGGTGGTCTCATATGGCGCTGGAAGAGGAAGAGCTGCTCCTTAAGCAGCTCCCCCATTCTGTGGAGGCGGAGCAGGCCGTGCTGGGCTCCATGCTCATCGACCCCCGCTGTGTCCCGGATGTGATCGAGCAGCTCCGGCCGGAGGACTTCTATATCCGGCAGAACCGGGAGATCTACGAGACCATTTACTCCATGTTCAACTTCTCCCTCACCATCGACCCGGTGACGGTGCTGGAGAACATGCGGAAAAACGGGGTCTACGACGAGAATGTCTCCCGCAACTACATCCTCCAGCTGATGGACACCACGCCCACTGCGGCCAACGTGGGGGAGTACGTGGCCATCATCAAGGACAAGACCCTGCTGCGGCGCATCGCCGAGACGGCGGGGGACATGACCGCTATGGTCCAGCAGGGCACAGACAGCGGCCAGGACGTGCTGGAGGCGGCGGAGCAGCGGATCTACGCCATCCGGCAGGGGCGGGCCGCCCGGGGACTGACACCCATCTCCGCCGTGCTGCTGGATGTGTATGACCGGCTCAATGAGCTGGCCGCCAGCGACGCGGCGGTGCCCGGCCTGTCCACCGGACTGGGGGACCTGGATCTGGCCATCTCCGGCCTGAACAAGTCCGACCTGATCCTGCTGGCCGCCCGGCCCGGCATGGGAAAGACCTCCATGGCGCTGAACATCCTGCTCCACGCGGGCAAGTTCTCCGGGAAGAGCGTGGCCTTTTTCTCCCTGGAGATGAGCCGGGAGCAGCTGGTGCTGCGCCTGATCTCCAACGAATCCTTTGTGGACAACAAAAAGCTGGTGACCGGAAAGCTCAATGAGAGCGACTGGGAGAAAGTGGCCGCCGCCGCCGACGCCCTGAACCGCACTAAGATCCTCATCGACGACGACTCTACGGTGTCGGTGGCCGATATCAACGCCAAATGCCGCCGGGTGGAGGACCTGGGGCTGGTGGTCATCGACTACCTCCAGCTGATGACCTCCGCCGGCGGAAAGGAGCGCAGCGGCGACAACCGGCAGCAGATCGTCTCCGACATCTCCCGGGCCCTGAAGATCATGGCCAAGGAACTGAACGTGCCGGTGCTGTGCCTGTCTCAGCTCTCCCGTGCCAACGAGAGCCGGACCAATAAGCGGCCCATGCTCTCAGATCTGCGGGAATCGGGGGCCATCGAGCAGGACGCCGATATCGTCATGTTCCTCTACCGGGAGGACTACTACGAGAAAGAATCAGAAAACCACAACCTGGCCGAGTGCATCATCGCCAAAAACCGGCACGGGGAGACCCGGACGGTGGAGCTCCAGTGGCTGCCCGAGTACACCACCTTCTCCTCCATCGACCGGACC
>CAUBHZ010000265.1 GCA_958435885.1 uncultured Intestinimonas sp.
CAGACCACGGGAAAGACCAGCGGCGGCGGTGAGAGGGGCGGCTGCGTGATGGTGGTGCTGTAGTTCTTGGTGCCGTCCCTGGTCAGCCAGCCGGAGAGGGCGCCCACGCCCTCGGCCACCAGGATGCCGATGATGTCTGTGAGAAGGACGTTCTTTCGTTCACCCATATCATTCACCCGGCCATAGTATATGCCCAAAGGCACGGCCTATGCGGGAAAGCGCTGGGAGTTACGCCTGGTCCTCGGCGGTGAAGTAGACAAAGAAGGTGTCGCCCGCTTCGCCCGCCTCGGTGCCGTCGTCAAAGAGCTCCAGGTAGGAGATGGAGAAGTCCTTCTCCCCGTCGGGGACCTCAAAGACCAGCAGGCCGGTGCGCTCCTCGTCCACCGCCAGCTCGTACTCGGTGGGCAGCTGCTGGTCAGAGACGGCGTCGGTGTAGTAGGTGATGGGGACGTCGTAGGCGTCCTCGCTCTCGTCGCTCCACTGGACCTGGAAGTCGGTATCGTACATGGGGATGCTCTCCCGGCCGGTGTTTTTGACGGTCACGTCGGCCACCAGCAGACGATAGCCCTCCAGAATGGGGGCGTAGCCCTCATAGGTATCGCAGAGGTAGGCGCTGTTGACGGTGAAGTCAAAGAAGTAGGTGTGCATGGTGTCGCCCAGGCGGCCCTCGGCAAAGCCGTCCTTGGCGTAGCCGGCTTTGTCGCCGCAGCCGGCGAGCAGGGACAGGCTCAGTGCGCCCAAAACAAAAATGGCTCCCAAACGTCTCATAGCATTTCCTCTTTTCTTCCCTGTCATTCCACGGCGGAGCATGCCGCGCTGCCTTCATTGTAACAGAGAAGAGAAAAAAAGGAAGCCCCATTTTTTCCACATCGTGCAAATTGCGCGCGGATTCCTGAGAAAAACTGGGTGTTCTGGCTGGGAAAGTGCAATAAATGCGCGAAAAAAGCAAAAAAACCGGAAAAAGTGCCGGGCGGAAATTGACAAAACCGGGCGGGTATAGTAGCATGGAGGCACAGCGAATTGCCGAAAAAGGAGGCGCGTGATGATGGATCGGGAGACCTTGATCCGGTGTCTGGAGCTGGAGCCCCACGTGGAGGGCGGCTGTTACCGCCGGGTGTATGAGAGCGGCGTGCATCTGCCGGACGGGACCCGGAGCGCTTCGGCCATCTACTATCTGCTGGGGGCGGAGGAGCGCTCCCGGCTCCACCGGGTGGGCCGGGACGAGCTCTGGTGCTGGCACAGCGGCCGGAGCCTGGACCTCTGGTTCGTGGGGGAGGAGGGCGTCACCGTCCGCCGCCTGGGTCCCGATGTGGAAAAGGGCGAGTGTCCCCAGCTCCTGGCGCCGGGGGACATGGTCTTCGGGGCGCTGCCTGTGGATGGACCGGGGGCGGACTATACACTGGTCACCTGCGTGGTGACCCCGGAGTTTACGGAGGACGTCTATCATCTCCTCACCCCGGCCGAGGCGGTGGAGCTGGCGGAGCGGTGGCGGCTGCCGGAGGCTTTTTTGGGATGAGAGAGACCCTGTGAGGTCAAGAGGAGGATGTATGAAGAAGCTGAGCAAGCGGGTCCAGCTGCTGCTGGGATTCACCCTGTTTTCCATGTTTTTTGGCGCGGGCAATCTGATCTTTCCCCCCGGCGTGGGCGCCCAGGCGGGCAACCTCACCTGGCTGGCCATGGTGGGCATGGCGGTGAGCGCCGTGGGTCTCCCCGTGCTGGGGGTGGTGGCGGTGGCCCGCTCCGGCGGGCTGGACGCCCTGGGCAGCCGGGTCCACCCCCTCTTTGCCCGGGTGTTTACCATTGCGGCCTATCTGGCCATCGGACCCTGCCTGGCCATCCCCCGGACGGCCAGCACCTCCTTTGAGATGGCGGTGCCCCCCTTTGTGGGGGCAGGCGCCCCCATAGGCCTCTTCCGCCTCCTCTACTCACTGGTGTTTTTTGCCTTGGCCCTGCTGGTGGCCCTGCGGCCGGAGAAGCTCACCGACCGGCTGGGAAAGATCATGTGCCCCATCCTGCTCTTCCTCATCGTGGTCACCTTCATCGGCAGCCTGGTGGACCCCCTGGAGGGCTACGGAGCGCCTCAGAGTGCCCTGTATGCCGCCGCACCGGTGGCCCGGGGCTTCCTGGACGGCTATCAGACCATGGACACCATCGCCGCCCTGGTCTTCGGCATCATCATCGCCCTGAACATCCGGGCCAGGGGCGTGGAGGCGGACGGCGACGTGGTGCGCTACACCGTCCGGGCCGGCTGGGTGGCGGGGGTGCTGCTGCTGGCGGTGTACGCCATGCTGGCCCACATCGGCGCCCTGTCCGGCGGCGCCTTCCCGGGAGCCACCAACGGCGCGGAGGTGCTCACCAATCTGGTCCCCGCCCTCTTCGGCACGCCGGGGAGCGTCCTGCTGGCCGCCATCTTCGTCATCGCCTGCTTCAACGTTTGCGTGGGGCTCATCAGCTCCTGCGCCGAGTACTTCAACGTGATCTGCCCAAAACTCTCCTACCGGGCCTGGGCCGTCCTCTTCGCGGCGGTGAGCATGCTCATCGCCAACGCCGGGCTGGATCTTATTCTCAAAGTCTCCGTCCCGGTGCTGAGCATTATCTATCCGGTGGCCATCGTCCTCATCGCCCTGGCGCTGCTCCACAACTGGGTGGGGCGGCGGCCCATGGTCTACCCGGTCACCATTCTCTTTACGGGAGTGGCCAGCATCCTCTACGTCCTGCGGGATCTGAAGGCCCTGCCGGCCGCTCTGTTCGGGCTGCTGGAGTGGCTGCCCCTGGCCGCGCAGGGCCTGGAATGGCTCCTGTCCACCCTGTCCGGCCTGCTGGGAGCCCTGCCCCTGGCCGACCAGGGCCTGGGGTGGCTCCTGCCCGCCCTGGTGGGTGTGGCCGCCGGACTGGTGGTCCCGCAGGGGAGAAAAAGCGCCTGAACAAAAAAACCGCCCCTGCCGGGCTGACCGGCAGGCGCCGCCGTCCATCCACGCGATGGGCGGCTTTTTTATACCCCCGCTGCGCCCAAAGCGCTTGCCCTGTCTGGGAGGGCCGTGATATAATGGCCAAAATACCGGATTATGACAACCGATGGGAAAGGGTGGGAGACCATGGAAGACCGCAGGCTGTGCGCCCAGGTGGTGGCCGAGGTGAAGAAGGCGGTGGTGGGCAAGGACGAGGTGGTGGTGAAGCTGCTGCTGGCCATCCTGGCCCGTGGCCACGTGCTGCTGGAGGACATCCCCGGGGTGGGGAAGACTACCCTGGCCCTATCCTTTTCCCGGGCTCTGGGGCTCACCTGCCACCGGGTCCAGTTCACCCCCGACGTGATGCCCTCCGACCTCACCGGCTTCTCCATCTACAACAAGGCCACTGGGGAGATGGAGTACCAGCCCGGGGCGGTGCTGTGCAACCTCTTCCTGGCCGACGAGCTCAACCGGGCCACCAGCCGCACCCAGTCCGCCCTGCTGGAGGC
>CAUBHZ010000266.1 GCA_958435885.1 uncultured Intestinimonas sp.
GTGGCCGACTTCATCGGTGAGAGCAACATCATCGACGGCATCATGCACGCCGACGGCGTGGTGGGCATGTACGGCAAGAAGTTCCAGTGTCTGGACAAGGGCTTCGACAAGGATGAGCCCGTGGACGTGGTCATCCGCCCCGAGGACATCGACATCGTCCCCGAGGCCGAGGGCCAGCTCACCGGCACCGTCACCGAGGTCACCTTCAAGGGCGTCCACTACGACACCATCGTGGACTTCCGGGGCTTCAAGTGGCTCATCCAGACCACCGATTACTCCCCCGTGGGCGCCAGGATCGGCGTGAAGATCGATCCCGACGGCTTCCACATCATGAAAAAGAGCGCTTACTCCGGCACCTTTGGTGACTACAGCTCCTACAGCGACGAGTACGACGAGCTGAATGAGGACCCGGAGGCGGAGGGCAGCGATGAAGAGTAAAGGTATCGCCGTCCCCTACGTCATCTGGATGGCCCTCTTCGTGGTAGCGCCCCTGGTGCTGGTGGTGGTGTACGCCTTTACCACCCGGGACGGCGGCTTCACCACGGAGAACTTCGCCTCCATGCTCCAGTACGCCGGCGTCTTCGGCCGGTCCTTCCTGCTGGCCCTCATCGCCACCCTTGTGTGCATCCTGCTGGGCTACCCCCTGGCCCTCCTGCTGGCCCGGGAACAGAGCCGTCTGCGCGGCATGGCCATGCTCCTCATCATGCTGCCCATGTGGATGAACTTCCTGCTGCGGACCTACTCCTGGGTCTTCCTGCTGGAGCGCAACGGCTTCTTCAACACCCTGCTGGCCACCCTGGGCCTGCCCAAGCTGGACATCATCGACACCTCCGCCGCCGTGGTGCTGGGCATGGTCTACAACTTCCTGCCCTTCATGATCCTGCCCATCTTCTCCGTCATCGAGAAGATCGACACCCGGGTCATCGAGGCCGCCCAGGACCTGGGCGCCAACAACCGCCAGGTCTTCCGCCGGGTCATCTTCCCCCTGTCCCTCCCCGGCGTGCTCTCCGGCGTGACCATGGTGTTCATCCCCTCGGTGTCCACCTTCGTCATCTCCCGGCTGCTGGGCGGCGGCAAGAGCCTGCTGCTGGGCGACCTCATCGAGATGCAGTTCCTGGGCTCGGCCTACAACCCCCATCTGGGCTCGGCCATCTCCCTGGTCATGATGATCATCGTCCTGGTGAGCATGGGGCTCATGAACCGCTTCGGCGAGGGTGAGGGGGAGGCGGTGCTGCTGTGAAGAAAAACGGTATCTTCTCCCGGCTCTTCATCCTCATCATGTTCCTCTTCCTCTACGCCCCCATCTTCGTGCTCATCGTGTTCTCCTTCAACGACTCCAAGAGCAACGCCGTGTGGGGCGGCTTCACCCTGGACTGGTATCTCCAGCTCTTCCAGAACAACACGGTGCTCAGCGCCCTCCGGACCACCCTGCTGGTCTCGGTGCTGGCCACCCTCATCGCCACCGTGGCCGGCACCGCCGCCGCCATCGGCTTCTACAACATGAAGCGCCGCACCCGCAGCGCCTGCCTCACGGTGAACAACATCCCCCTGACCAACGCCGACATCATCACGGGCGTATCCATGATGCTGCTCTTCGTCTTCGCCGGTCAGGTCCTCACAAACCTCTCCGACTGGCTCAACGCCCAGGCCTGGGCCGAGAGCGCCGGGCTGTGGTTTGACTTCGGCTTCAACCTGGGCTTCCCCACCCTGCTCATCGCCCACATCACCTTCGACATCCCCTACGTGATCCTGTCGGTGATGCCCAAGCTGCGGCAGCTGGACCCCAACATCGCCGAAGCCGCCCAGGACCTGGGCGCCACCAACTTCTACGCCTTCCGCAAGGTGGTGCTGCCCGAGCTCATGCCCGGCATCATCAACGGCATGCTCATCGCCTTCACCATGAGCATCGACGACTTCGTCATCAGCTACTTCACCGCCGGCAGCCAGGTGTCCACCCTGTCCATGGTGGTCTACTCCATGGTGCGCCGCCGGGTCAGCCCCGAGATCAACGCCCTGTCCACCCTCATGTTCCTGGCGGTGCTGGTCCTGCTCATCATCATCAACCTGCGTCAGAACCGGCAGGAGACGGCGGTACGCCGCCGTCCCGGCGTCCGTGCCGAGCCCGCCGGCGAGGTCCTCATCTCCCTGGAGGACGAGAACCTGGACCAGGATGCCCCCGAACGGTGACTGGGACCGGATCACGGTCCTGTCATAGATCATTTTTCACCCTGAAAGGAGAAAGAGAAAGAAATTGAAAAAGACTCTGGCGCTCATGCTGAGCCTGACCCTGGGGGCCGGGCTCCTGTCCGGGTGTGTCAGCACCCGGTCTGCCGCACCGTCCGGCGATGCTGCTCCCTCCACCACCTCCTCTGCACAGGAGAGCTCCGGCGGCGTGGTCAATGTCTACAACTGGGGCGAGTATATTGACGAGTCGGTCCTGGAGGACTTCACCGCCCAGACCGGCATCAAGGTCAACTACCAGATGTACGACAGCAATGAGACCATGTATTCCAAGCTGGCCGGCGGCGGGGCGGAGTACGACGTGATCATCCCCTCCGACTACATGATCGCCCGGCTCATCGAGGAAGACATGCTGGAGCCCTTGAATTTTGACAATATCCCCAACTTCTCCGACGTGGACCCCGAGCTGAAAAACCCCGAGTACGACCCGGAGAACCTCTACTCCGTGCCCTACATGTGGGGCCTCATGGGCGTCATCTACAATACCACTGCCGTGGATGAGGCCGATCTGGGCAGCTGGAACCTCCTCTGGAATGAGAAGTACGCCGACGACATCCTGATGATCGACAACTCCCGGGACGCCATTGGCATTGCCCTCAAGTCCCTGGGCTACTCCTACAACACCACCGACGAGTCCCAGATCACCGAGGCCGTGGACCTGCTCATCAAGCAGAAGCCCCTGGTCCAGGCCTACGTCATGGATGAGATCTTCGGCAAGCTGGAGGGCGGCAACGCCTATGTGGGCACCTACTACTACGGCGACTACCGGACCATGAAGGAGAACAACCCCGACCTGGGCTTCTACATCCCCGAGGAGGGCACCAACATCTACGTGGACGCCATGTGCATCCCCAAGGGCGCCGCCAACAAGGAGAACGCCGAGGCCTTCATCAACTTCATGTGCTCCACCGAGACCGGTCTGAAGAACTGCGAGGAGATCTGGTACTCCACTCCCCTGCTCTCCGTCCGGGAGGCCCTGGACCCGGAGGTCTCCTCCGATCCCTACGCCTACCCCACCTCTGACATCCTGGCCAAGTGCGAAAGCTACGCCGGCCTGCCCCAGAACATTCTGGACCTCTACGACAGCGAGTGGACCCGTCTCAAGTCCGCCACCTGAACCCTGTCCCACCAAGCGCCCCGACCTACGGCCGGGGCGCTTTTTTCTTGCATTTTCCTGTCATCCGTTGTAGACTGATACCATGTCCAACCGGATATC
>CAUBHZ010000267.1 GCA_958435885.1 uncultured Intestinimonas sp.
CACAAGGAAGGCGGCTGCTCCGGCTGCGGAGGGAGCTGCGGCGGCAGCTGCCACTGCTCCGGCGAACACCACTGAATACGCAAAAAGATCCCGGTACATCGCAGATGTACCGGGATCTTTTTATCCATTATCGGTCGGGGAGCCGCTGGGCGTCCTCCTGGGCCATCAGGCGGCCCAGCTTCAGCATCTCGGGGACGATGAAGAGGGCCACGATGACCCCCGAGGAGATGTCGGCGATGGGGCCGGCGTAGAGGATGCCGTCCAGGCCGAAGAAGGTGGGGAGGATGAGCAGCAGAGGGATAAGCAGCAGCAGCTGACGCAGCATGGAGAGCAGCGACGCCTTCAGCGGCTGGCCGGTGGCCTGGAAGTAGCTGGTGGAGACGATCTGGAAGCCGGCGCAGAAGATACCGAACATATAGGTCCGCATACACCGGACACCGAAGTCGGCGAAGTTCTGGTCTCCGGTGCCGAAGAGGGAGAGGATGAGCTCGGGCACCGTCTGGCAGACCACCCAGCCGGCGGTGATGGCCACGGTGGCGGTGATGACGGCGATGAGGTAGGTCTTCCGCACCCGGTGGAACTTCCGGGCGCCCCGGTTGAAGCCCAGAATGGCCTGGGCGCCCATGCCGATACCCACGCAGATGGAGCCCAGGATCATGGCGATCTTTATGACGATGCCCATGGCCGCCTGGGCGGTCTCGCCGCCCACGGGGCTCAGGTCGCCGTAGTATTTCAGGGAGTTGTTCATGACGATCTGCATGATGCAGGCCACCCCCTGGGTGATGCCGGAGGAGATGCCCAGGGCACAGATGCGGCTGCACAGTTCCCCCCTCAGCCCCATGAGGCGCCGGTCAAAGCGCATGTGGATGCCCTTTTTCCAAAAATAGAGGGCCAGGACCACGGCGGAGATGAGCTGGGAGGTGATGGTGGCGATGGCGGCGCCCCGGACGCCCCAGTGGAAGATGAAAATGTAGATGGGGTCCAGGATGGTGTTGAGGACGGCGCCGATGATGACGCCGTACATGGACATTTTCGGGCTGCCGTCGGCCCGGACCATGTTGGAGAGGGTCACCGACAGCACACTGAAGGGGGCGCCGATCAGAATGATAGAGGTATAGTCCTTGGCGTAGGGCATCACGGTATCCTTGGCGCCGAAGGCCCGGAGCATAGGCTCCAGAAAAACCAGCCCCAGGGCCATCATGGCGATACCGGCCAGGATGGACAGGATAAACAGGTTGTTGAGGGTACGCCCCGCGGCCTCCTCGTCGCCCTCGCCCATCTTGATGGAGGCGTAGGCGCAGCCGCCGGAGCCGATCATGGTGGATACGGCCAGCATGATGGTGACCACCGGGAAAGCGATGGTGGTGGCGGCGTTGCCCAGCACGCCCACGCCCTGGCCGATGAAGATCTGGTCCACGATGTTGTAAACCGAGTTGACCAGCATGGAGACCACCGAGGGCACGGAAAATGCCAGCAGCAGTTTGCCGACGGGTTCATAGCCCAGAGGGTTTTCCCCCGGTCGTCTCCCCTGTTCCAGCTGTTCAGATGCCATTGTTCTCTTTCTCCTCCTGTTCCAGTGCCAGAAGGGCGTTGTCGGCGATGCGGGCCACCAGGCCCTTGGCCGCCTCCGCCTCTTCCGGTGTCATCCCCCGGGTGAGCATCTCGTTCCAACGGACGCGGGCGGCAGAGGCCTCCCGGACCACAGGCTCGGCCGCCTCCGTGGCGTACAGCCGCCGGACCCGCTTGTCGTGCTCGTCCGCCTCGCTGCGGACATAGCCCAGCTCCTCCAGCTTCTGTACCGCCCGGGTCACTGTCCCCTTGTCGTAGAGGCCCATCCGCGCCAGATCATACATGCTGATCCCCCGGTGCTCATGGATGCGCAGGAGGAAGAACTGCTGGCCGCAGCCGATCCCCCATGGCGCCAGCACCCGGTCATAAAAGCGGTTGGCCATCCGATAGGCGATGGAGATGTTCCGACCCAGGAACACAGACTCGTCCATAGTGCCTGTCCCCTTTCCGTTGTGCTCCGTGCTCACGGCGCTCTCTCAGCCGCCGTTTCCCAGGGCCTGTACAGGATATCACATAATAGTTGCATGGTCAATCATAATTGACAAAAGTCCCCTGTTTCCTCTTGGAAAACAGGGGACTTTTTTATAGAATTGTCCTAAAATATTCCATATTCCAGAGATAGGAGGGGTCATCCGGTTTATAGCGGCCCGCCCGCTGGTTCCAGGCTTCGGCCTCGGCGTGACGGCCAAGGCGGTCATTGCACACACACAGCTGGATACAGGGTAGAAAACCGTAGCAGTCCGGCTGGACAAAGCCGCCGCCCTCGTCGTCCCGCTCCCGGGTGAGGGCCAGCTCATACCAGAAGATGGCCCGCCGCCACGCCTCCCGGGCCTGGAACCAGGCGCCCAGGGCACAACAGGTCTCCGCCCTGGGGTCGTCGTAGCGGAAGCTGTCCAGCAGGGCCTGGAGGGCGCCGGCCTCATCGCCCTTCTCCAGACGGCACTGGGACAGGAGCCGGCAGGCCTCGATCTCGTTCTCCACCCAGCCGCCTCCACGGTCCAGAAACCGCTCCAGCTGTTCCGCCGCAGCGCCGTACCGCCGGTGGTCCATGAGCTCCCGTGCATAATAGAACCGCTCCCGGGGGGAAAATTCCTCTCCCTGGGCCAGCTTCTGCTCATAGATGCGCAGGTTCCGGTCCGGATCTCCGGTGCCCTCCTTCCGGTGCGTCACCGCCGCCCTGGACCAGACCACCTTGCCGAAGGGGGCGATGGCCTCGTGGACCGCCCCCTCCCACAGGTCCCGGCCCAGATTCCGCACCAGCCGCTCCCGGTAACAGGTGAAGATCGGCCGCCCGCCCTCGTCCAGACCGCTGTGGTAGGGCATCATCACCACGTCCACATCGGGGGACAGGGTCCGCTTGAGGTCCAGGAAGGCCTCCCGGTCCTCCGGCAGGAGGACGTCGTCGGCGTCCAGCCACATGAGGTACTCCATCCGCCCTTTGGAAAAGGCGAAATTCCGGGCCGCCGCGAAGTCGTCCCGCCAAAGGAAGTCGTAGACCCGGTCGGTGTAGGACAGGGCCACCTCCCTGGTGGCGTCGGTGCTGCCAGTGTCCACAATCACCATTTCGTCCACCAGCCCCGCCGCGCTGTCCAGGCAGCGGCCCAGCACCTTCTCCTCATTCTTTACGATCATACACAGGCTGATCGTCGCCATGGGACCACCTCCTCCGCCCAGCCTATGTGCCGCTTGGGAGGTTGGTGACAAAAAGGCGCCCGCGGGCCGGTCACAAGACCACACCCGCGGGCGCCTTTTTACAAATGCTCTCTTCAGCCCTGCTTGGCCTGCTCCTCACGGATGAGGAGCTTGAGGGCCTCGATGCCCACCTCGATGGCGGCGGAGGTGTCGTGGCTCTCCTGCTGGTCCAGGCC
>CAUBHZ010000268.1 GCA_958435885.1 uncultured Intestinimonas sp.
TTCATGTTGTGGGTGATCATCAGACAGGTGATGCCCTCCCCCTCCACGATCTCCCGGGTGAGCTTGAGGACCTTGTCCGCCGTGCCCGGGTCCAGGGCGGCGGTGTGCTCGTCCAGGAGGAGGAGCTTGGGGGGCACCATGGTGGCCATCAGCAGGGTGAGGGCCTGGCGCTGTCCGCCGGAGAGGAGCCCCACGGGCTGGCGCATCCGGTCCTCCAGGCCCATATCCAGCTTGGCCAGCTGGTCCCGGAAAAAGTCCTTGTCCTTCTTCCCCACCCGGCTGAAAAAGGCCTTCTGGTGTTTGGCGGTGCGGAGGTAGGCCAGGGCCAGGTTTTCCTCGATGGTCATGTGGGGGGCGGTCCCCCGCATGGGGTCCTGGAAGAGGCGGCCAATGCGGCGGCTGCGGCGGTAGGCGGGCAGATAGGTGAGGTCGTCCCCGGCCAGAAAGATGGAACCCTCGTCCAGGAAGAAGTCCCCGGCGATGGCGTTGAAGAGGGTGGACTTGCCCGCGCCGTTGGAGCCCACGATGGTGGCAAAATCCCCGTCGGCCAGGGTGAGGCTCAGGCCGCTGAGGGCGGTCTTTTCATTCACGGTGCCCGGGTTGAAGGTTTTGGAAATGTTCTTGATCTCCAGCATCTCAGCGCCCCTCCTTTCTGGCCGCCAGGGCCTTGCGCTTTTTGGCCTGGAAGGCCGCCCAGCGCCGGACGGTGGGCGCCGCGATGGCCACGCCCACGATGATGGCCGAGACCAGCTTCATGTAGTCGGAGGGGACGTTGGCCCGGAGGGCGGCGGCATAGATGAAGCGGTAGATGATGCTGCCCAGGATGACCCCCACCACCCGGCGGACCATGGAGCCCTTGCCGATGAGGGTCTCGCCGATGACCAGGGCGGCCAGGGCCAGCACCACCATGCCGGTACCGCTGTTGATGTCGGAGAAGGTGTTGTACTGGGCCACCATGGCACCGGAGAGGCCGGTCATGGCGTTGGCCAGGCACAGGCCGATGGTGATGGTGAAGGTGGGGTTGATAGAGGAAGCCCGGACCATGTCGGCGTTGTCGCCGGTGGCCCGGATGGAGAGGCCCAGCCGGGTACCCAGGAAGAGGACCAGCAGCACGCAGATCACCAGCACCAGCAGGGCGGTCACCGCCAGCTTATACCAGCTCCCGCCGAATCCGGCGTCCTTGGCCAGGGTATAGATGGAGGTCTTCTGGAAGAGGGACAGGTTGCTGGTGCCCATGACCATCAGATTGATGCTGTAAAGGCCGATGTTGGTGACGATGCCGGCCAGGATGGAGGGCACCCCCAGCTTGGTCTGAAGAAAGGCCGTGATAAAACCGGCGGCGGCGGCGGCCAGCATGGCGGCGGGCAGGGCCAGGATGGGGTGTCCCGCCACACAGCACACCGCGGAGACGGAGGCACCCAGGACAAAGGCACCGTCGGTGGTCATATCGGCGATATTCAGAATGGAAAAGCTCAAAAAGAGGGCCAGGGCGATGGGGGCGTAGAGAAATCCGGCCTCCAGCGCCGTCTGGATGATGGTGAGCATGGGGATGCGCTCCTTTCACATGGGGCAGCCCCCGCCGGCAACCGGCGGGGGCTCCGTTTTTCCCTGCTTTACTCCTGAGAGGTCTGGACCTCCACCAGGCTGGCACCCATGTCCTGGAACATGGTGTAATCCGCACCCAGGGCGGCCGCCGTCTCGGTGTTCACGGTGATAATGTCGCCGGAGACGGTGATGAAATCGGTGGGCACCGTGCCGCTCTGGAGGACCTCCACCGCCAGATCGGCGGTCTGGGCGCCCAGATCGGTGTAATTCACGCCGCAGGTGGCGAAGGCGCCGTTGCGGACGAAGGAGTCGGCACCGGCATAGTGGGGGATGCCGGCCTCGATCAGGGTGGGGGCGATGGCCAGCTCAGCGGCCTGGACCACATTGTCGGTGGGGGTGAAGACGGCGTCCACCTGGTCCAGCATGGAGTTGACGGCGGCCACGATCTCATCGGTGGTGTTGCCGGTCTTGTCGATGTACGAAATCCCCTTCTCGTCCAGGTAGGCCTTGGCGGTCTCGATGGCGGGAGCGCTGTTGACCTCGCTGGTGGAATAGAGGAGGCCCACCGTCTCCACATTGGGATTCTGGGCCAGCATCATGTCCAGCAGCAGTTCCACATTCAGGGCATCGCTGGTGCCGGTGACGTAGGAGATGCCGGTGAGGCCGGCCACCTCGGGGTAGCTGACGGCGCCGTAGATGACAGGGGTCTCGCTCTCCTCCGCCACAGCGGCCATCTGCTGGGCGGCGGTGGTGCCGATGGGAATGATGGCGTCATAGCCGTCGGCGATGATCTGAGCGCCGATCTGGGCCAGCGTGGAGGGGTCGTTGTTGCCGTTAAAATCCTCGTAGCTGATCTCCACCCCCAGCTCGGAGGCCTTGGCGTCCAGCTCAGCGGTGATGGCGTCCCGGATCTCGTTCATGGAGGCGTGGTCCAGCTGCCGCACCACAGCCACCTTGTAGCTCTCGCTGCCGGAGGCCGTGTTCTCCGCGGCGGCAGTACCGGTGGGGGCGGGGGTGGAAGAGGTCCCGCCGGAGCAGGCGGCCAGGGACAGGGTCAGGGCGGAGGCGGCGGCAAGAGCGGTCAGCTTCTTTAGATTGCTTTTCATGGTATATGTCTCCTTTTTTGAGTATTGGGCGGCAGATGGAGCCAGCAGATGTAAAAAAACGCTTCTGTCCCATACATGGGACAAAAGCGTTTGAAGCACTTCTGCGATACCACCCAAATTGACGCTTGCGCGTCCACTCGCTTCACGCACCATCATGCGTGCCCGATGGATAACGGGTGGGGACCCGTCGGCACCTACTGAGCGCCTTGCGCGCCGTTCAGACCGCCCTCCGGAGGCCATTCACCGGATTCCTCGCGCCCCGATCGCACCACCCGGGACTCTCTTCAGCTTGGAACTGGCCGGCTACTTCTCTCCGTCACTGGTTTGGAAGTGATTTACTTGTGTGTCATTATACGCATGTAGGCGGCGAATGTCAACCTTTTTTTCGCAGGAAGGAGAATTTGGTCTCGGAGCACACCACGGCGATGAAGATGAGGGCAAAGCCCACGAACATGAGGGGTGTGGGCCGCTCGTCGGCCAGGAGGATGGAAAAGAGGACGCCGAAGGGTGCCTCCAGGGAGAGGAGGACCGCCGCCGTGGCCGGGGCGGTGTACTTCTGGCCGATGTTCTGGAAGAGCAGGGCGCCCGCCGAGGCGAAGATCACCAGGTAGGCCAGGGAGAAGATCAGCCCTCCGTCAAAGACGCCGGGGTCCAGGGCGGGCCGGGTAAGGAGCACCCCCAGCCAGGAGAAGACGGCGAAGGAGGCAAACTGGAGGGTGGTGAGGATGAAGATGTCCCGGCCCTCGGAGTCTGTGGCCACCGCCCCGATGTGG
>CAUBHZ010000269.1 GCA_958435885.1 uncultured Intestinimonas sp.
GGCCTCACCAGCCGCACCGGCGTCTATGCCGGCGGTGACGCCGTCACCGGCGCCGCCACCGTCATCCTGGCCATGGGCGCCGGCAAGCAGGCCGCCGCCGCCATCCACAAGTACATCCAAGAGAAGTGAGTTCTTTTCCACCACAGATGTGACAAGTCCCCCCGCTCCTTTTCCGCCGTTCTTGTGGAACCTGCCGTTTTTTTCAAATCGGCAAAAAAACACTTACGAGGCCGGAGAAAATGGGCTAGAATAGGGGCATAACAGTAGTCGCAGTGAAGAAGAAGGTCGCGAGACGAAGGTTTCGCGGCCTTCTTTTTTTGCGCTGCGGCTCACATCTCATTCTGGAAAGGAGCCCTCTCCCATGCCCCAAACCAAATTTCAGAACGTGGTCTTCACCATCATTATGGCCATCATCATGGTCTACGGAATGATCGTCTACAACGTGGCCCTCAACACCGGCGGCGTCACCAACCAGACCTTCCTCATGGCCCTCCACGAGCTGCCCATCATGGCCCCCATTGCCTTCGTGCTGGAGTTCTTCGTGGTGGAGAAGCTGGCCACCCGTCTGGCCTTCTCCTTCATGCGGCCCACCGACCGCCCCCAGTTCATCACCTACGCCATCTCCACCATGATCGTGTGCATCATGTGCCCCACTATGAGCCTCATCGCCACCCTTCTCTTCAAGGAGCCCAGCTTCGGCACCTGGATCCACACCTGGGGCTGCAACATGCCCGTGGCCCTCATCTGGCAGCTTCTCTACTGCGGCCCGCTCTGCCGCCTCATCTTCCGGCTGCTCTTCCGGGTCAAGGGCAATCAGCCCGCTCAGGCCCACTAAACAAGTACACAGAATGTGGAAAAGCCCTGCCGTTCGTGAAAACGGCAGGGCTTTGTTCTGTTTCGTATCAGCGGCCGCACAGGCGGTCGGTGCAGTTGGCGCAGCGCAGGGCCTGGTTGCTCCCCTCCCAGAAGCGCTCCGGGTGACGGTGCCACTGGACTTCCCACACCACCACCACCACGGCGGCCAGCCCTACCAGGGTCCAGCCGTAAAAGCCGGGGATGAAGAGGAAGGGGACGAACATCATCAGGTGGTCCCAGTTGAAGATGCGGCAGGTGGTGCAGCACCGGTTCTTCATGAGGAAGGTGCGGAAGGGACACCACACCACCACGCAGATGAGATCACAGACATAGAAGAACACGGCGGAGAGGAAGAGCTCTTCCGGGCCAAAGACCTCGGTGCTCCGCAGCACGCCCAGGGCGATGGTCATGGCCACCCAGGATACCAGGACCTTTCTGGCCCCCCGGTCGCTCTTTCGCACATAGGCCTCCAGCGCAGCGGCATCCCAACCGGCGGCGGGCCGGTACCAGTGTCCGAACTGCTTCTGGGAGCCCAGAGCCATCACTTCCCGAACGGGGATGAGCTGGAGGACCATATCCCCCATCCAGAGGAGCCACAGCAGGTGGAGGGGGGACAGGTCCCTCCAGAAGCCCCCGCCCAACAGCACCTGGAAGGCGGCGCGGTCGGCCAGGAGCACCCACACGGTGGCCGCCGCCGTCATCACCCGGAAGGCCAGCCGCAGCCGGTACTTCCGCAGCATGACGGAAACGCCCCTGATCCCCTTTTTTGCCGCCGTTTTCTCCAACTTCTCCACCGTCCAACCGTCTTTGGCCCGCCGGCCATATTTCGCTCCCTACATTTTAATGGAAAGCACGCGCCGGGTCAACCCCGGAAAAGGCTTCGCCGCCGGTCAAAAGGGAGATTTCCCCCTTGACCGGCGGCTTTTTTGCACTTACTGCTGGATGAGGGTGCCCGTCCTGCCCTCGATGCCGTCCTTGGCCTTCTCCAGGAGGGTGATGAGGGCGGTGCGCCCCTCCTTGGACCGGGCGAACTGGACGGCGGCCTGGACCTTGGGCAGCATGGAGCCGGGGGCGAACTCCCCGTCGGCCATGTACTGCTCGGCCTGGTCCGGGGTCAGGGTGGAGAGCCACTGCACGTCGGGCTTGCCGAAGTGGATGGCCACCTTCTCCACGGCGGTGAGGATGATGAGGCAGTCGGCGTCCAGCTGCTGGGCCAGGGTGCAGGCGGCGAAATCCTTGTCGATGACGGCGGCGGCGCCCTTCAGGTGGTGTCCCTCGGTCTTGAAGACGGGGATGCCGCCGCCGCCGCAGGCCACCACCACCAGGCCGGCCTCCACCATGTCCCGGATGGACTGGATCTCCACGATGGACACGGGCTTGGGGGAGGCCACCACACGGCGGTAGCCCCGGCCGGCGTCCTCAATGACGTCATAGCCTCGCTCGGCGATGAGCTTGTCGGCCTCGGCCTTGGTCATGAAGGCGCCGATGGGCTTGGTGGGGTGGGAGAAGGCGGGGTCGTCGGGGTCCACCTCCACCTGGGTGAGGACGGTGGCCACACCCTTGGCGATACCCCGGTCCAGCAGCTCCTCCCGGAGGGCGTTCTGGAGGTCGTAGCCGATGTAGCCCTGGCTCATGGCCACGCACACCGACAGGGGGCAGGGGATGTACTTCTCTGGGTCGGAGCGGGTGAGCTCCGCCATGGCCTTCTGGATCATGCCCACCTGGGGACCGTTGCCGTGGGCGATGACCACCTCATGGCCCTCCTGGATGAGGTCGGCGATGGCCCTGGCCGTCTGCTTCACGGCGATCATCTGCTCGGGGAGATTGTCGCCCAGAGCATTGCCGCCCAGAGCGATCACGATACGTTTACCCATGATATTGCACCTCGTTTTTTCAAACCTGTTGGAACTCAGGGCGGCAATGCGCGCCGCGCCTTTTGGCGCGCTCAAGCGGTCTGCCCCAGGCAGACCCTTGGCGCAGGCGGAATTCACTTCCGCCGAGCATGTGAAATCATTTGGGGTCCCCGGGGCAGTATCGCTGCCCTGGGGCATTGCCGCCCAGGGCGATCACGATACGTTTACCCATAGTGTTATCAGCACCTCGATCATAGAAAAATGGAGATATTCCCCACCGGAAAAAACAGTGGACCCACCCGCACAGAAAGTTCAGTTCCATCAGGCGGGTGGGTCCATGGGGGAGGAAGGTCAGAAATGGATGGCAGAGATCAGGCGGCGGGCCGGGAAGGAGCCTTCCGCCAGAGGAGATGTCGCTTTCTTACTTCTGGAACCAGCGGGCGATGCCACGGTCCTCCAGGGCCTTCAGCGTGGCCTGGGGGTCCTTCACCTTGGCCAGGAAGATCATGGCGGCGATGATGTAGGGCTTGAAGGAAGCCTCCTTATAGAGGGGATCACGGTAGCGGTCGAACACGGAGGCCTCCACCTCGCCGTCCACACAGGAGACGCCGTTGATGTCGGCGGGCAGGCAGTGCATGTAGAGGGCCTTGCCGTCCTTGGTGGTCTTCATGAGCTCCTCGGTGCAGCACCAGTCCTTGTGCTCGGCGTTCT
>CAUBHZ010000270.1 GCA_958435885.1 uncultured Intestinimonas sp.
CATAGCCCAGCACGGCCAGGGTCTCGCTGTCGCACAGGAGAACCGCGTAGTCGTGGCCGGAGGTGTCCCCCAGGGTCACCGTCCAGTCGGCGGCGTCCAGCAGGGCAGCACTCTGGTCGTCACAGACCGCCGCCGTCAGATCCCCCTGGGTGACCGGGGCCACGGACACCAGCGTGGTGTCCACCCGGTCCTTCTGCTCAAAGGTGGATGCCGCCAGCCAGGCAGCGCAATTGGCCCGCAGGGTCTCGGTGGTGTCCCCGTCGGGCTGTTCAACTCCTTGGGCAGCCTCCGCCGGCAGCACGCTGAAGGTGACGGCCTGACTGGCGCTCTCCTGCCCGTTTGCCGCGTCTCCCACCACCTGGTCCGGAACCGGTGTGGGCTGGGCCGACGCCGACGGGGCCATCCGCAGGACGGCACCGCTGCCGCCCGCCTCCTCATCCTCCTGGACCACCGCAGGTGCGCTCTCCGCCGGCAGGGCGCCGCCATCGGAGAGGTTGGTTTCTTTGTCCTTGCCCTCCGTCTCGGGCTGTTCGGCACCGCCGCTTGCGGTCCCCGCCGTATCCTGGGCGGCCTCCGCCGTGGTCACGTTGGCCGCCGCCGGGGCGGCGCCGGTGGAGCTGCCGCCCTGGAAGCTCTTCAGGGTGCCGGCTCCCAGCAGGATCACCGCGAACACCGCCGCCAGGGAGGCCCACCGGCGGATGTGGGACGCTTTCCGCGCTCTGGAGAGGGGGACCACCTTTTCCGCCCCGATCCTGTCCATGATGGCCTGATGGAGCCCCTCGGGCACCTCCTCCTCCAGCTCGGGCAGGAGGCTGTGGAGCTGCCGCAGCTCCTCCGCCGCTCCGCGGCACTCCCCGCAGGCGGCCAGATGCTCCTCCAGCTCGGTCTGCTCCTCCGGCGTCAGTTCGCCGTCCAGCTCCAGGCTGATGAGCTCCAGGGCGCGGTCACAGTCACACATGGCACAGGTCACCTCCTCTCCTTCGTTTCATCACTTTCTAGACGACAGAGCCTCGAAAAAGTTCCCCCGCTCCGTCAAAACTTTTCGCAGGGCGTTCCTGGCCCGGGCGATGCGGGACTTCACCGTCCCCTCCTCCAGGCCCAGGACGGCTCCGATCTCGGTGTAGCTCAGGCCGCTCAGTTCCCGCATGACCAGCACCTGACGGTGCTCGGGGGTGAGCTTTTCCAGTCCCGCCGCCACCGCTCGCCGGGTCTCGGCCCGCTCCAGCTCTCCCTCGGGGGAATAGCGCTCGTCGGGCAGCTCCACCTGCCGCGCCTCCTCCTCGTCGTCCAGGGAGACCGTCATGGAGAGGTTCTGCCGCCGCTTCTCCCGCCGCAGAAAGTCGATGCAGGCGTTGGTGGCCAGCCGGTAGAGCCAGGTGGAGAAGCTGCTCTCCCCCTGGAAGCGGCCCAGGCCCCGCCAGGCGTTGAGAAAGGCCTCCTGGGTGAGCTCGGCGGCGTCCTCCGGGTTGCCGGTGAGGCGCCGGCAGAGATTGTAGATGCGCTTTTCATTGTCGGTGACCAGGACCTCAAAGGCGGCCTCCTCCCCCTTTTTGGCCCGTTCCACCAGCTCCTGTTCCGTCAAGGCGACCCTTCACCCGCCTTTCCTTCCTCTCAAATCATTTCAGGTCCCGCTTGATGCCCGCCGTGATCCGGCGCAGGTCCTCCATGGTCTCCACGTGGCAGATCTGCTCCTTCCAGTAGCCCGCGTAGGGCACCCCCTTCAGATACCAGCAGTACTGCTTCCGGGCCTCCAGGCAGGCGATCTTCTCCCCCTTGTGGGCGGCATTGATCTCGAACTGCCGCATGGCGGTGTCGCAGCGCTCCGCCAGCGGGGGCAGAGGCGGCACCTCCCGGCCCTCCAGGGCGGCCCTGGCCTGCTGGAAGAGCCAGGGGTTGCCAAAGCAGCCCCGGCCGATCATCACCGCGTCGGCGCCGGTCCACTGGAGGATGCGCACGGCGTCCCTGGCCTCAAAGACGTCACCGTTGGCCATGACCGGGATGTGCAGGGCCTCCTTCACCTCCCGGATGTAGTCCCAGTTGGCGGTGCCGGCGTACTGCTGGCTGCGGGTGCGGCCGTGGACGGCCACGGCGGCCACCCCGGCCTCCTCCATGGCTTTGGCCAGCTCCACACAGTTGATGGAGCCCTTGTCCCAGCCCAAGCGCATCTTCACGGTGACGGGACGGCTCCCCGCCCCCTTCACCACCGCCTCGGCCACCCGGACGGCCAGGTCCGGGGTGCGCATGAGTCCCGAGCCGTCCCCGGAGTTGGCCACCTTGGGCACGGGGCAGCCCATGTTGATGTCGATAACCTCCGCCCCGGACACCTCCCCGGCGATGGCGGCGGCCTCCTCCATGCACACCGGGTCGGAGCCGAAGATCTGGGCGGCGGCGGGGTGCTCCCCCTCCCCCAGCTTCAGCAGGGGCACGGACTTTTTATCCTGGTAGCACAGGGCCTTGGCGCTCACCATCTCGGTGACGGTGTAGCCCGCCCCCAGCTCCCGGCAAATGGTGCGGAATCCCAGATCGGTGACCCCCGCCATGGGGGCCAGCACCAGCTGGGAGTCGATCTCCACGTTTCCTATCTTCACGGTCTTCCTCCGGTTCCATTGGATTCTTTTTATCATACCATAAACCGCCATTGGGGGCAAGGGCCGCCGCCCTCCGTCCCGATTTTGCCCGCCAATGCCCGGAAAATCCGCCCAAGACGCCAGGATGCCGCAGAAAATCGCAGAAAGAGCGTCTCCCCTTCCGACGGGTTATTTCCAAATCATGGATTATACTGTCTCTACTACCCGATACACAGGAGGAGAGCGGCCATGGCGGCGAAGGTTGGATTGAAGGCAAAGGCGGCCCGGGCCCGGGAGGAGATGGCCCGGACGGGCAGGCTGGTGCTCCGGGCACCGGCCCTGGTGCGGGGGGCGGAATACCTCATCCGCTTCGCCCTTTCGGCGGTGCTGGCGGGGGCGGAGATCCTGGACGGCTGCGCCCCCTTCGGGCTGTCCATGGTGGGCTGCTCGGGCTCGGGGCTGGGGGGCTTTGCCGCCCTGCTGGGGGCCTGCTTCGGCTACCTCTCCTTCCGGGGGCTGGCCGAGGGGCTGCGGTATGTGGCGGCGGCCATCCTCATCTTCTCGGTGGCCTTCGCCTTCTTCGACATCAGGCTCTACCGGCGCAGCTGGTTCATGCCAGTAGTGACGGCGGCCCTCTCCGGGGCCACCGGCTTCGTCTACCTGGGAGAGGGGGGCTGGGAGGTCTCCACCGTGATTTTTTTCCTCACCGAGCTGCTCCTCTCCGGGGCCTGCGTCTATTTCTACCGCACCGCCTTCTCCCCCTGGCTGGACCGGCGGGAGGAGGGGGAGCTCTCCACCCGGCAGCTGGCCAGCCTCTTCATCCTGGGGAGCACCGTTCTCAT
>CAUBHZ010000271.1 GCA_958435885.1 uncultured Intestinimonas sp.
CGGTGCCCAGGATGGCGTTGAGGATGAGGACGGCGAAGATGACGATGGTGCTCTCCACGTTGCCGGAGACGGCGGAGATGACGGCGGCCACCAGCAGGATGACCACCAGCAGGTCCTGGAACTGCTCCAGGAAGACCTGGAGGCCCGATTTCTTCTTGCCCTCGGCCAGGGCGTTCTTGCCGAACCGCTCCAGCCGCTCCGCCGCCTGGGCCGAAGTGAGGCCCGTCCGGGCGGACTCCACCGCCTTCAGGGTCTCCTCCGGGGTGCGGTTGAAAAAGGCTTTTTCCATGCTGCACACTCCTTTTTTACAGGTTATCTTGCCCCGGGAACAGCCGCCGATTCTCCCGCCGGAACAATAAAAAAAGACTTTTGAGTATACACTCCGCCCAGGCGAAGTACATACTCAAAAGTCTTGTCACCGTCACCGGCGTCCTCCTCCAGGCCAAAGGCCGTGATGTTGAAGGAGGAACTTGCGACTACTCCCTTTTGAACAATATAAGATTATAGTGTCTGCCTCCGCCCTTGTCAAGGCCGCCTATGTAAAATCCGGTAAACTTTTTCTCTCCCCCCTGCCGGTGGCTTTTCTTGCAAACGCTCCCCCCTTGGGGTAAAATGGTACCAACGCGAATAGGAGGTCATGCATATGCGCGATGGTTTTGTGAAAGTCGCCGCCGGCACCCCGTCCATCCGGGTGGCCGACTGCCGTTATAACGCCGAACAGATCTTTACCCTCATGCGGGAGGCCCACCACCAGGGGGTGCGGGTCCTCTGCCTGCCGGAGCTGTGCCTTACCGGCTACACCTGCGGGGACCTTTTCCTCCAGCCCACCCTGCTCAAGGGGGCCGAGGAGGGCCTCACCACCATCCTGGAGGCCACCAAGAACCTGGACATGGTCACCGCCATCGGCCTGCCGGTGCGCAGCCCCTATGACAACAAGCTCTACAACTGCGCCGCCGTCATCCACAAGGGGGAGATTTTAGGCCTGGTGCCCAAGATCCACCTGCCCAACTACGGCGAGTTCTATGAGGAGCGCTGGTTTGCCTCCGGCGCCGGGGTGGATGTCACCTTCCCCCTGTGCGGCCAGGAGGTCACCCTGTCGACCACCAGCCTCTTCTACTGCACCCAGCTGCCCCAGCTGGTCATCGGCGTGGAGATCTGCGAGGACCTGTGGGCCCCGGCCCCCCCGTCGGTGCGCCTGGCCCGGTCGGGCGCCACCCTCATCCTCAACCTCTCCGCCTCCAACGAGACGGTGGGCAAGGCCGGCTACCGCCGCTCCCTGGTGGCGGGGCAGTCGGGCCGGCTGCTGTGCGGCTATGTCTACGCCGACGCCGGCGAGGGGGAGTCCTCCACCGACCTGGTCTTCGCCGGCCACAACATGATCGCCGAGAACGGCGTCCTCCTCTCCGAGCGGCGCTTCGGCACCGGCCTCACCGTCAGCGAGATCGACGTGGACCGGCTGTGCGCCGAGCGGCAGCGGCTCAATACCTTCCAGCCCCTGCCCGAGCAGGACGCTCTGTGGCGGCTGGGCTTCGACCTGGAGCTCTCCGACACCCATCTGACCCGTCCCGTCTCCCCCACCCCCTTCGTCCCCGAGGACAAGACCGACCGGGCCGAGCGGTGCAACGAGATCCTGTATGTGGCCGCCCTGGGCCTCAAAAAGCGGCTGGAGCACACCAGCGCCAAGACGGCGGTGGTGGGCCTCTCCGGCGGCCTGGACTCCACCCTGGCCGTTCTCATCACGGCGGTGGCCATGCAGATGCTCCAGCGCCCCGCCACCGACATCATCGCCGTCACCATGCCCTGCTTCGGCACCACCGACCGCACCAAGTCCAACGCCGTGCTGCTGGCCGAGCGGCTGGGCTGCACCCTCAAGACCATCGACATCGGCGAGGCGGTGAAGCAGCACTTCAGGGACATCGGCCAGTCCATGTCCGACCATGACGTCACCTTTGAAAACGGCCAGGCCCGGGAGCGGACCCAGGTCCTCATGGACATCGCCAACCAGACGGGCGGCCTGGTCATCGGCACCGGCGACCTCTCCGAGCTGGCTCTGGGCTGGTGCACCTACAACGGCGACCACATGAGCAACTACGCCGTCAACGCCGGCATCCCCAAGACCCTGGTGCGCCACCTGGTGAGCTTCATCAGCGACGACAAGGAGCAGGAGGACCCCCAGCTCTCCGGCGTCCTCTCCGACATTTTGGACACCCCCGTCTCCCCGGAGCTCCTCCCCGCCATCGAGGGCCAGATCGCCCAGAAGACCGAGGACCTGGTGGGTCCCTATGAGCTCCACGACTTCTTCCTCTACTACGCCGTCCGCTGGGCCTTCCCGCCCCGGAAGGTGCTGCGGCTGGCCGAGCACGCCTTCGGCCGGACCTACGACCGTGCCACCATTCTCAAGTGGGAGCGCACCTTCTACCGCCGCTTCTTCTCCCAGCAGTTCAAGCGCTCCTGCCTCCCCGACGGCCCCAAGGTGGGCTCGGTAGCTCTCAGTCCCCGCGGCGACTGGCGGATGCCGTCTGACGCTGTGGCCGCACTGTGGCTGGAAGAATTGGAGAACCTGGAGTAAAATAGACCACCTCCGCCGCCAGTCGTCCATTGGGGCCCCCACGGGGACCCCTGCGGTCCCCGTGGGGAGAGGAGGCGCGACGGAATGAGCGAGCTTCTGCCTCCGGGCGGAAGCGAGGGGTATGGAGTCCGCGCCGACGAGGCGAATGCCGTCTGATGCGGTGGTCTCCCTCTGGCTGGAGGAGCTGGAGGGCCTGGAATAAAGATTATTTTATTCCATATATGTCCAAAATCCGCCTGTGGGATGGTCCCATGGGCGGATTTTTTTGCCCATTCTTTGAAATTCGTGTGGGGCGGACCTTTGTCCATTCACAAAATGGTCATATTTTTGTGTTAAGCTAATAATTAATACACTAATCATCCGGTCATCCATATGACACCACCGCCGCCCCACCGGGGCTTTTGCAGAGAAAGGAGCGCGATGCCAATGACCAGCAGCCACAAGTACAGCGATGTGACCCCCGAGATTCAGGCCCTTGCCGCCAGGAGTCTGGAAAACTGCCAGATCGACCCTGGGGACTACCGCCGCTACGACGTCAAGCGGGGACTCCGGGACCTGGACGGCAAGGGCGTGCTGGCCGGCCTCACCGAGGTCTCCGACATCATCTCCAAGAAGGTGGTGGACGGGGTGGAGGTCCCCTGCGAGGGCGAGCTCTACTTCCGGGGCTACAACATCGAGGACCTGGTGGGCTCCGCCCTGCGGGAGAAGCGCTTCGGCTTCGAGGAGACGGCCTACCTCCTCATGTTCGGCCAGCTCCCCACCCGCGCCGAGCTGGAGGACTTCACCCGGCTCCTCTCCTCCTACCGCACCCTCCCCAAGAACTTCGTCCGGGACGTG
>CAUBHZ010000272.1 GCA_958435885.1 uncultured Intestinimonas sp.
GGCCGCGGCTGGGGTGGGTCCGGCGGCGGAGGGCCTGTCCATCTACAGCGTGGCGGTGGACCCCGACCGGCAGGGACAGGGCCTGGGGCGGCGGCTCATGGCCGGTCTGCTGGCCGTGCTGCCCCGGGACAGGGCCCTGGTGGTGGAGGTGGACGGCGGAAACCGGCCTGCCCGTGCCCTCTACGCGGCCTTCGGCTTCAGAGAGACCCGGCGGCAGGACTATTTTGCCCGCGGTCTGTGAAGTTCCACAGGAGGATGCGGGCGGTGAGCCCCCAGATGGCGTGGCCCTTGTAGGTCCAGATGGGTACCTGATGGGCGCCCGTCCGCCAGGGATAGCCCTCGGGGAAGCCAATGAGGTCGTAGGGAAAGTCGTCGTCCACCCTGGGCACCAGGGGGAAATTGTAGAGGAGGGGCGGCTGGTCCCGGAAAAAGTCGGCGGGCACCAGGAAGGTCTCCTTCACCTCGGCGGCGCTGGCCTTCATATTCACCACCGCGCCGGTGTCCACCTGGGCCAGGACCGGGTGCATGAGGCCGTGGGAGGGCATGAACACGTCGTCCAGCCGGGCGATGGGGCGGATGGCCGAGGGGGGGATGGCCAGCTCCTCCCCCGTCTCCCGGAGGGCGCACTGGGTGGGCGTCTCCCCCTCCTCCATCCGCCCGCCGGGAAAGCAGACCTCCCCGGGCTGCCGCCGCAAGGCGTCGGAGCGGACCTCAAAGAGCAGGTGGAGCTTCCCGTTCCACTCCACCACGGGCACCAGCACGGCGTAGTGGGTGCGCACCCCCATGATGCCGGGGATGCGGTCTAGAAAACGCCCTTCCAGCTCGGAAATGGTCATGGCTGTCTCCTTTCACGACTCGGGGACGGTGAAGTGGGCCAGGGGGTCGGGACGGCTCCACAGCACCACGCGGCCAGCCGCCCGGCTCTTTTTGACGTCGATGAGCCGCTGGTTGGCGCTGCCCCGGAACAGGGCCTCGTAGGACTTCTCCGAGAGCAGGAAGGGACCGTCCACCAGCACGTCGGTCTGCTCCAGCAGCGCCAGTGCCCCGGGCAGATCCCCCTCCAGCAGTCTCTCATAAGTATACCCCGTATAGGCCCACACGTTCAAGCCCCTTTCCCGGGCGATGCGGGCCAGGGCGGCGCACTCCGCCGCCTGGCAGAAGGGCTCCCCGCCGGAGAGGGTGAGGCCGTTGGTCAACGGATTGCCGGACAGCTCCGTCGCCAGCTCCGCCACCGAGACCTCCCGCCCCCCGGCTGGATCGTGGGTGCCCGGGTTGTGGCATCCAGGGCAGCGGTGGGGACAGCCCTGGGTGAAGACGGTGAACCGCAGGCCGGGGCCGTCCACGATGGAGTCGGATACGGTATTGGCGATGCGCATGGCGCTTCCTCCCTCAAACAGCAGGGCCGCCGCGGATGCGGCGGCCCTGTTCGCTTTATGCGTCGTCCACCACCTGGAAGATATAGAACTTCAGGTAGAGGGACTGGTCGGCCCCCCACAGCACCGGATGGTCGGGGGACTGGGTGCGGTACTCCACCTGCCGCAGGCGGCGGCGTGCGTCCCGGGCGGCCTCCCCGACGGTCTTGGTGAACAGCTCCGGCGTCATGAAGTGGGAGCAGGAGCAGGTGGCCAGATAGCCGCCGTTTTTCACCAGCTTAATGCCCCGCAGGTTGATCTCCCGGTAGCCGGTGACCGCCTTCTTCACTGAGGCGCGGGACTTGGTGAAGGCGGGCGGGTCCAGGATCACCAGGTCAAATTTCTCGCCCTTCCGCTCCAGCTCCGGCAGCAGCTCGAACACGTCGCGGCAGGCAAAGCGCACCCGGTCGGACATGCCGTTGAGGGCGGCGTTCTGCGCGGCCTGGGCCACCCCCAGCTCCGAGGCGTCCACCCCCAGCACCTCCGCCGCGCCGCCCTTGGCGGCGTTGAGGGCGAAGGCCCCGGTGTGGGTGAAGCAGTCCAGCACCCGGCCGCCGCGGGCCAGGGGCTGGATGGCCAGCCGGTTGTACTTCTGATCCAGGAAAAAGCCGGTCTTCTGCCCCTCGGCCACGTCCACCTGATAGCGGACGCCGTTCTCCACAATCTCCACCACCGGATCGAAGGGGGCGGACAAGAAGCCCTTCACCCGCTCCATGCCCTCCTTGAGGCGCACCTTGGCGTCGCTGCGCTCGTAGATGCCCCGAATGGCGATGCCGTCCTCGGCCAGGACCTTCACCAGAAGGTCCAGAATGGTCTTTTTCAGCCGGTCGATGCCCAAAGCCAGGGACTCCACCACCAGCACATCAGAGAATTTGTCAACCACTAGGCCGGGAAGAAAGTCGGCCTCCCCAAAGATCACCCGGCAGGAGGAGGTGTCCACCGTGTCCTTCCGGTAGGCCCAGGCCGCCCGGACCCGGGACTCCAGAAAAGCCTCGTCGATGACGGTGCCCGGCTTCCGGGACAGGACCCGCACGGCGATGGTGGAGGCCCGGTTCAGAAAGCCCACCCCCAGGGGATAGCCGTTGTAGTCCTCAATGGCCACCACGTCCCCGTCGGCAGGGTCTCCCAGGACCTCGCCGATCTCGTTGTCATAGATCCAGGGACCGCCGGCCTTGAAGGACCGGCCCTCCCCCCGCCGCAGGCGGATGCTCGCTTCTTTCATCTGTTCCATCCCCTTACACGCTGTGCTTGACCCGGTCGTGCTCCTCCGCCCGCTTGGCGTTGTTGAAGCGGTCCAGGGTGCCCACCAGATAGCCGGTGATGCGGCGGATGCGCTCGAAGGGCACGCCGTCGGCCTCGGTGCGGCCGCAGCCCGGGCACTGGTCCCCGATGATGCCGGAGAAGCCGCACACCGGGTCCCGGTCCACCGGGTGGTTCACGCTGCCGTAGCCGATGCCGCTCTCCTTCATGCAACGGATCACCTTCTCAAAGGCCTCCAGGTTGTCGGTGGGGTCGCCGTCCATCTCGATATAGCTGATGTGGCCGGCGTTGGTGAGGGCGTGATAGGGAGCCTCGATTTTGATCTTGTCGTAGGCGGAGATGGGGTAGTACACCGGGACATGGAAGGAGTTGGTATAGTAGTCCCGGTCGGTGACCCCCTCGATGACACCGTACTTCTCCTTGTCGATGCGGACGAAGCGGCCGGAGAGGCCCTCCGCCGGAGTGGCCAGCAGAGAGAAGTTGAGGCCCCGCTTTTCGCTCTCGGCGTCCATCCGGGCCCGCATGTGGGAGATGATCTCCAGGCCCAGCACCCGGGCCTTCTCGCTCTCTCCGTGGTGGGCGCCGATGAGGGCCTTCAGGGTCTCGGCCAGGCCGATGAAGCCCACGGACAGAGTGCCGTGCTTCAAGACCTCCCGGACCTCGTCGGACCAGTCCAGCTTGTCGCTGTCCAGCCACACCCCCTGGCCCATGAGGAAGGGGTAG
>CAUBHZ010000273.1 GCA_958435885.1 uncultured Intestinimonas sp.
ATGTTCTCCATGACCGTGCCCGTGAACAGCTTGACGTCCTGCAGAACGACGCCGAGGGAGCGGCGCAGGTCCGCCTTCCGGATCTTGTTGATGTTGATGCCGTCGTAGCGGATCTTGCCGTCGGCGATGTCGTAGAACCGGTTGATGAGGTTGGTGATGGTGGTCTTGCCGGCACCGGTGGCGCCCACGAAGGCGATCTTCTGGCCCGGCTTGGCCCACAGGCTGATGTCGTGGAGGACCATCTTCTTCTCGTCGTAGCCGAAGTCCACGCTGTCGAAGACCACGCCGCCCTCCAGCTTGGTGTAGGTGACGGTGCCGTCGGCCTTGTGGGGGTGCTTCCAGGCCCAGACATTGGTGCGCTCAGAGGCCTCGGACATGGTGCCATCGGCGTTCTCCTTGGCGTCCACCAGCTCCACATAGCCCTCGTCCTTCTCGGGCTCCTGGTCCATGAGGTCAAAGACACGGGAGGCACCGGCGGCAGCGGTGACCACGAAGTTGATCTGCATGCTCACCTGGGTGATGGGCTGGGTGAAGCTCTTGTTCAGGCCCACAAAGGTGATGACGGTGCCTAGTGTGACCCCGGCCAGACCGTTGATGCCCAGGATGGCGCCCACAATGGCCACCAGGGCATAGCTCAGCCAGCCGATGTTGGCGTTGATGGGCATGAGGAGGTTGGCATACCGGTTGGCCAGATCAGCGCTCTGGCGCAGGGCCTCGTTGACCTTCCGGAAGTCGGCCTTGGCGGCCTCCTCATGGCAGAAGACCTTGACCACCTTCTGGCCGTCCAGCATCTCCTCGATGAAGCCGTCCACGATGCCCAGGTTCTTCTGCTGCTGAACGTAGTACTTGCCCGACAGCTTGGAGAAGTTGGAGGTCACGGTGAGCATGATGGCAGCGGTGACCAGGGAGATGATGGTGAGAACAGGGTTGAGCAGCAGCATGGTCACCAAGGTGGCCACCATGGTGATGGTGGAGTTGATGATCTGGGGGATGCTCTGGCTCATGAGCTGCCGGAGGGTATCCACGTCGTTGGTGTAGACGGACATGATGTCGCCGTGGGCGTGGGTGTCGAAGTACTTGATGGGCAGGGACTCCATCTTGCGGAAAAGGTCGTTGCGCAGCCGGCGCATGGTGCCCTGTCCGATGATGACCATGATGCGGTTGTAGGCAAAGCCTGCCACCACGCCCACCGCCATGAGGGCGATGAGCTTACGCAGCTCCGCCCACAGCCCGGAAAAATCCTGGCTGCCGCCGGAGAGCATGGGGATGATGTAGTCGTCCACCAGGGTCTGAGGGAAGGTGGCCGCTATGACCGTGGCCACAGCCGACACCAGAATGCAGCAGATGACCAGCAGGAAGAGCGGCCAGTAAGAGCGGAGCATATACCGTACCACCCGGTTCAGCACCGGCATGGCGCTCCGGCGAGGCTGTTTGGTTTCCATGTTTCTCTCCTCCTTTTACGCGCTCTGATCGAAGTCGCCGCCGCCCTTGACCTGGGACTCATAGATCTCCTGGTAAATGGCGTTGGTCTTGAGCAGATTTTCATGGGTATCAAAGGCGTCTACCTTGCCGTTGTCCAGCACCAGGATGCGGTCGGCACCCTCCACGCTGGAGATACGCTGGGCAATGATGATCTTGGTAGTGCCGGGGATCTTTTGGGCAAAGGCGGCCCGGATCTTGGCGTCGGTGGCGGTGTCCACGGCGGAGGTAGAGTCGTCCAGGATCAGGACCTTGGGCTTCTTCAGCAGGGCCCGGGCAATGCACAGGCGCTGCTTCTGGCCGCCGGAGACGTTGGAGCCGCCCCGCTCGATAAAGGTTTGATAGCCGTCGGGGAACCGGTCGATGAACTCGTCGGCGCAGGCGGCCTGGCAGGCGGCAATGCACTCCTCATCGGTGGCGTCGGGGTTGCCCCAGCGGAGGTTGTCCAGGATGGTGCCGGAGAAGAGGGTGTTCTTCTGGAGCACAACCGACACCTGGTTGCGGAGGGCCTCCATGTCGTAGGTCCGCACGTCCCGGCCGCCCACCTTCACCTCGCCGGAGTCCACGTCATAGAGCCGGCAGATCAGGTTGACCAGGCTGCTCTTGCCGGCACCGGTACCGCCGATGACGCCGATGGTCTCGCCGGACTTGATGTGCAGGTCGATGTCGGTGAGGGCGTTCTTGCCGGAGCCGTGCTTATAGGAGAAGTTCACGTGGTCGAAGTCGATGGAGCCGTCGGCCACCTCAAAGACCGGCTGGGCGGGCTCCTTCAGGTCGGGCCGCTCGTTGAGCACCTCGCTGATCCGGCGGATGCTGGCCATGGACATGGAGATCATGACCACCACCATGGAGAGCATCATGAGGCTCATGAGCAGGCTCATCACATAGCTGAAGAGGCTGCTGAGCTCACCGGTGGACATGTCTCCGATGACGATGTACTGAGAGCCCAGCCAGGACACCATGATGATGCAGAAGTAGACGGCGGTCATCATGGCCGGGTTGTTGAAGGCCAGCAGGCCCTCAGCCTTCACAGAGAGGCGGTAGAGGTTGTCGGAGGCCTTGCCGAACTTGTCGTTCTCGTGGTCCTCCCGGACGAAGGCCTTCACCACGCGGATGGCGGAGATGTTCTCCTGAACGCTGGCGTTCAGGTCATCGTAGCGCCGGAAGACCTGGTTGAAGATTTTCATGGTGACCACCATGATGGCCCCCAGCACCACGATCAGGAACACCACAGCGATCAGGAAGGTGAGGCTCAGCTTGGGGCTGATGATAAGGCACATGATGTAGCTGAAGATCAGCATCAGCGGGGAACGCACCGCGATGCGGATGACCATCATGAAGGCATTCTGCACGTTGGTGATGTCGGTGGTCATACGGGTGACCAGGCCGGGTACGCTGAACTTGTCGATGTTGGAGAAGGAAAAGGTCTGGATGTTGTTGTAGAGGGCCTCCCGCAGGTTGGCCGCCAGGCCGGAGGAGGCGCTGGCCGCGAATTTGCCGGCCGCCGCGCCGAAGGCCAGGCTCAGCAGAGCCAGAACCACCATTACGATTCCGTAACGGTAAACCACAGGCAGATTGGCCTGTTCCAGGCCCCGGTCAATGATGATCGAGGTGATAAAGGGCAGCAGGATCTCCATGATGACTTCCAGGGTGCAAAGCCCGATGCACAGGAATGTGTCCCGCTTGAAGCGCCCAAGTTGATGCAGTACAGTCCTCACGATTGCGTTGTCTCCTTTCGTCTTTCTTCCGTGAGCGTGGACAAATGCCGCAGCAGCTTCTGCTGCATACCGTCCAGGGTCCGGAGCTCCTCCTGAGAGAAGCAGCCGTACAGCTTTCGCTCCGATAATCGGACGGCCCGCTCCAGGCCCTCCCGGTCCCGCTGGCTCTTCTCCGTACCAAAGAGAAGCTTCCT
>CAUBHZ010000274.1 GCA_958435885.1 uncultured Intestinimonas sp.
GTCCCGTCTCTCTTTTTTCCTCGCAGACGATCAGGCGTTGGCCGCGGGGGCCTCCTCCTGGGCGGGGGACATGACCTGCTGCGCGTAGGCCGCGGGGACGTGGATCACGCCCACCGGGCACTCCTTGGCGCACAGGCCGCAGCCCACGCACTTCTCCTGGTCGATATAAGCCAGGTTGTTTTCCACGGTGATGGCCTGCTTGGGGCAGGCCTTGGCGCACTTCATGCAGCCGATGCAGCCGGCGGAACAGGCCTTCCGGGTCTGAGCGCCCTTGTCCTTGTTCTGGCACAGCACCACAGGCTTGCGCTTGTGCTCCGGGATGATGCTGATGATGGCGTTGGGGCAGGCCTTGGCACAGGCACCGCAGCCGGTGCATTTCTCCCGGTCCACCAGGGCCACGCCGTCCACCACATGGATGGCGTCGAAGGCACAGACGCTGACGCAGTCGCCGTAGCCCAGGCAGCCGAACTTACAGTCGCCGTCGCCGCCGTACAGGCCCTTGACCGCCTGGCAGCTGTGCAGGCCCTCAAACTCAAAGCGCTTGCCGGTCTTCCCGCAGGTACCGGAGCAGGCCACCACGGCCTTCATGGGGACGGAGGCGCCAGCCTCCACGCCCATGATGGCGGCGATCTCGCCGGCCACCTTGGCACCGCCGGGGACGCACTTGTTGACGGCGTTGCCGTCCTCCACGATGGTCTTGGCGTAGTCGGCGCAGCCGGCGCAGCCACAGGCGCCGCAGTTGGCGCCGGGCAGGCACCCGGTGATCTGTTCCACACGCTCATCCACCGGGACATACATAAAGATAGAGGCAGCCACCAGAATGACAGCGCCGATCAGGCCGATGACGGTGACGATCAGGACTGCCAGTAAAATCGGATTCATACTCTTTCCTCCCCTCCTAAGCTCAGGCCCCGAAAATGGATTCCACGATGCCGCCGAAGCCCATGAAGGACAGGGAGGTCACAGCCGCAGCCACCAGGGTGATGGGCAGGCCCTCGAAGCACTTGGGGGTGACGGCCTCCTCCACCCGGCGGCGCACGCCGGAGAACAGGACCATGGCCACCAGGAAGCCGATGCCGGCGCCGGCGGCGCAGACGATGCTCTCCGCGAAATCATAGCCGTTGTCGATGTTCAGGATGGTCACGCCCAGGATGGTGCAGTTGGTGGTGATCAGGGGCAGATACACACCCAGCGCCTTGTACAGCGCGGGGATGAACTTCTTCAGCACGTTCTCCAGCAGCTGCACCAGGATGGCGATGATCAGGATGAACACGATGGTCTGGAGATAGCCCAGGTCGCGGCTCGTCCCCTCGGCCCACTCAGGTGAGAGGATGTAGGTATAGATGGGCCAGGTGGCGGCGGTGGCCATGACCATGACGAAGGTGACGGCCAGGGACATGCCCACGGCGCTGTCCAGCTTTTTGGACACGCCCAGGAAGGGGCAGATGCCCAGGAACTTGGCCAGAACGTAGTTGTCCACCAAGATCATGGTGAAGAAAATGCTGGCCAGCTTCAGTGCGAGCTCCATTACGCATTCCCTCCTTCCACGGTCTCAGCGGGCTTCTTCTCCTTCTTGGGCCGGGTGGTCAGCCAAGTGGCCGCCGCCATCATGACGCCGAAGACAAAGAAGCCGCCGGGGGCGCTGGTCATCAGGGTGAAGGGGTCCACGGAGGTGGGGATGACCTGGATCTTGAAGCCCTCAGGCAGGAAGGGCAGCAGGCCGTCCAGGCCGGCCATCCAGGTGCCGGAGCCCAGGATCTCGCGGATGGTGCCCATGATGGTCAGGGTGATGGTGAAGCCGATGCCCATGCCGATGCCGTCCAGAGCGGAATCCAGGATGCCGTTCTTGGAGGCGAACATCTCAGCGCGGCCCAGGATGATGCAGTTGACCACGATCAGGGGCAGGTACACGCCCAGGGCGCTGTCCAGGCTGGGGACATAGGCCTTCACCAGCATCTGGACCACCGACACGAAGCCGGCAATGACGGTGATGTAGCAGGGGATGCGGACCTGGTCGGGGATGACCTTCCGCAGGGCGGAGATGACCACGTTGGAGCACAGCAGCACGAAGGTGGCCGCCAGACCCATGCCGATGCCGTTGGAGGCCATGGTGGAGACAGCCAGGGTGGGGCAGGTGCCCAGCACCAGACGCAGAACGGGATTCTCTTTCAGAAGGCCGTTGGTCAGTACACTCAATCTTTTACTCATTTTCTATCGCACCTGCCTTTCTCAGGAGATCGCGTTGTACGCGGCGATGGCGAAGTTGACGGCGTCATTCACAGCACTGCTGGAGATGCTGGCGCCGGTGATCCGGTCCACCTGCTGGTCCAGGGTGATGGTCTCGGCGGGCAGGCCGGTGTACTGGCTCCAGAAGGACTCGTTCTCGATCTTGGTGCCCACGCCGGCGGTCTCGCCCTGGCTCTGGATCTTCACCTGCTTGATGGTGCCGTCGGGGTCGAAGGCCACCATGACCACCACAGTGGAGCTGTATCCCTTGTCGCTGCTGGTGATGATGGTGCCCACACCGTTGTCGGCGGTGTAGATCTCGGTGACGCCCTCGAACTCGCCCTCCACCAGGGTGAAGCCCGTGGCTTCAGGCAGCAACTCGGTGCGGGCCGCCTGGGCAGCCGCCTCCTCCGCCGCCTTGATGACGGGGGCGGTGGCGCTGTTGGTGGCGGCCAAGGCGCCGGTGATGACGACGCAGATCAGACACAGGACCACGATGGGCTTGCCGATCTTGTTCCAATTGCTCATTTCGCGGCACCTCCCTTGTTCTTCTTAGGCTTGGAGATCCCCAGCAGATCCTGGCGGGTCAGCACTTCAATGTAGGGGACCAGCAGGTTCATCAGCAGGATGGCGAAGGACACGCCCTCGTTCATGGTGCCGAAGAAGCGGATCAGGCAGGTGATGACGCCCAGGCCGATGCCGAAGACCAGCTTGCCCTTCTCCGTGGTGGGAGAGGTGACATAGTCGGTGGCCATGAAGAAGGCGCCCAGGATCAGGCCGCCGGAGAGCAGCTGATAGATGGGGTCATAGCCGCACAGCAGGCTGAATACCGCCACGGTGGCCAGATAGGTCACCGGGATGGTGGGGCTGATGACCTTGGTCCAGATCAGGTAGATACCGCCGATCAGCAGGGTGATGGCGCAGGTCTCACCCAGCACGCCGCCGTGGTTGCCCAGCAGCAGGGTGACATAGGAGCCCGCGTTCTGGGCGGTCTCCTCCACCGCCAGAGGGGTGGCGGAGGCCAGGGCGTCGATGCCGTTCTCGGGATATGTATAGCTGGTCATGGCGCCGGTGAAGCCCAGGGCCATGGCGATGCGGCCCACGATGGCCGGGTTGGCAAAGTTATAGCCCAGGCCGCCGAAGAGCT
>CAUBHZ010000275.1 GCA_958435885.1 uncultured Intestinimonas sp.
GGTCGCCTTTTGGTGGGGCTTTACGCCGCCGCTGCGGGTTCCCTTCGGCTTTTGCGTAGGTGCGCGCTTTGCGCGCCCGCCGTCCCCATGAGCGGTCCTCGTCTCTGTGAAGGGACGGGTCCTAGACCTGCCCGCCCTATAGATGCGGGACGGGGGAAGGAAGCCCCCTCATCCGTCGCGGCATACGCCGCGACACCTTCCCCCCAGGAGGGGGGAAGGCTTTTGGGGGGATGCGGCATCCGCTGGGCACCTCTTTCCCGAGGGGAAAGGCTTTGGGCAGCGGTGTGCCGGGCCGCTGCTCCCTATACGCAGTACCGTTATGCTTCCTCGTCCGTGCGCCCCACCAGAAAGTCGATGGTCACCCCGTAAAAATCCGCCAATGTCACCAATGTGGCAATATTGGGCTCATTGTTCTCGCTCTCGTAGAACTGATATCCACGGATGCTGATCCCCAGCAGCTCCGCAAGGTCTTTCTGCGGAATCTTCCGTTCTTTTCTCAAAAATTTTAATCGTTCTCCATACATCTCTTTACTTCCTCTTGACACGAATAATCTATACGTGTTATAACATGTATAAATTATTCGTGTTTGGAGTTGATCACAATGACCGATCTTATGGAAGCTCTCTTTGAGTACATCAACAAAGTTACCCTTCAAAATTACCTGGCTGTGGACTCCGATTACCGGATCAGCAGCACCCGGCGGGATACCTGGTCCCTGGAGATCCTCGATCATCTGGATGAAGAGGGGCGCACCCTGTTCGACCGCTATGAAAAGGCCGCCTATCAGGAGAACTCCTGCCTGCTGGAGGCCATGTTCCTGGCCACCGTGGACCTGTGCCGGGAGCTGAACGGAAGGCTGACCGCCTGAGCGTTCAGCCCCCGCCGGTCATCCCTCCTCCGTCTTCTTGGCGGCGGTCTTTTTCCCGGCAGTCTTCTTAGCCGTGGGCTTTTTCGCCGCGGATGCCTTTTTCGAGGCCGCGGCTTTGGCGGCAGGCTTCTTGGCCGCCGCCTTCGCGGTGGTCTTTTTGGCGGCCGGAGCCTTCTTCTCGGCGGTCTTGCCCTCCTCCGCCGCCTCCTGGGCAAGGGCCTCCTCCCCGCTCTCCTCCGTCTTTTTCCGCCAGCCGCCCCGCTTCTCCTCCGGGGTGAAGTTGGAGCATGCCTCGTTGATGCAGAAGGGCTTTTTCGCCCCCCGGCCCGCCTTCTTGAACATGGTCCAGCCGCAGACGGGACAGTTGTCCTTCACCGGCACGTCCCAGGTCATGAAGTCGCATCGCTTGGACTCGTCCTTGCTGTTGAGGTGCTCACAGCAGTAATAGGTGTACTGCTTGTTGGTCTTTTTGCTCTTGCCCGTGCGCTTGAACAGACGCCCTCCGCACTTGGGGCACTTGCCCGGCATCTCCACCACCAGCGGCATGGTGAAGTCGCACTCCGGCCAGCCGGGACAGGCCAGGAAGCGGCCGAACCGGCCGGACTTGATGACCAGGTTCCGCCCGCACTGGGGACAGATCTCCTCCGAAACCTCGTCTGGCACCTTGATGCGCTCCCCGTCCAGGTCCTGCTCCGCCTGGTGGAGCTCTGCCTCAAAGCCGCCGTAGAAGTCAGAGAGCACCTTCTTCCAGTTGGCCTCTCCCTCCTCCACCTTGTCCAGCCGCTCCTCCATCTGGGCGGTGAAGGCGTAGTCCACGATATCGTTGAATTTGTCCTTCATCAGGCCGGTGACCACCTCGCCCAGAGGGGTGGTGCGGAGGTACTTCCCCTCCTTCACCACGTACTCCCGGTTCAGGATGGTGGAGATGGTGGGGGCGTAGGTGGAGGGGCGTCCGATCCCCTTCTCTTCCAGAGCCTTGATGAGGGTGGCCTCGGTGTACCGGGTGGGGGGCTGGGTGAAGTGCTGGTCCTGCTTCAGCCCCTTCCGGTCCAGCGGCTCCCCCTCCCGCAGGTCGGGGAGGGGGGACTGGGGTGCCTCGTCGTCCTCGTCCCGGCCCTCCTCATACACGGCGGTAAAGCCGGAGAATTTCAGCTCCGAGTGGCTGGCCCGGAAGGTGTAGCCGGCGGACTGGGCCTCGATGGATACGCTGTCATAGACCGCGCTTGCCATCTGGCAGGCCAGGAACCGGCCCCAGATCAGCCGGTAGAGGCGGTACTGCTCCGAGGTCAGGTCCTTCTTCACGTCCTCCGGGGTGAGGGTCACGTCGGAGGGACGGATGGCCTCGTGGGCGTCCTGGGCATTGCCCTTGGTCTTGTAGCGTCGGGCCTGGGCGGGATAGTACTCCTTGCCGTAGCGGCTCTCGATAAAGCCCTTGGCGGCGGCGATGGCCTCCTCGGACAGGCGCAGAGAGTCAGTACGCATATAGGTGATCAGGCCCACGGTGCCCTCCCCGGTGATGTCCACGCCCTCATAGAGCTGCTGGGCGATGGACATGGTGCGGGCGGGGGTCATGTTCAGCTTGCGGCTGGCCTCCTGCTGGAGGGTGGAGGTCGTGAAGGGGGGCGCCGGATTGCGCAGCTTGTCCTGTCGCTTCACCCTGGTCACGGAGAAGGGGGCGGCGGACACCGCCCGGACCACCTCCTCCGCCTCCTCCCGGCTGCGGAGCTCCATCTTCTTCTCCCGGCCGTAGAACTGGGCCTTGAAGCCCCCCAGATTGGGGCGCACCCGCTCCAGCTCCGCCTCGATGGTCCAGTACTCCTGGGGGACAAAGGCCCGGATCTCCTCCTCCCGCTCCGCCACCAGCCGGGTGGCCACCGACTGGACCCGCCCGGCGGACAGGCCCCGCCGGATCTTCCGCCACAGCAGGGGGGAGAGTTCATAGCCCACGATGCGGTCCAGGATGCGCCGTGCCTGCTGGGCGTCCACCAGGTTCTGGTCGATGGCCCGGGGGGCGGCAATAGAGTCGTTGACCACCTTCTTGGTGATCTCGTTGAAGGTGACCCGATAGGTCTTGTCGTCCGGGATATCCAGCAGCTCCTTCAGATGCCAGGAGATGGCCTCCCCCTCCCGGTCCGGGTCGGTGGCCAGATAGACCCGGCCGCTCTTCTTGGCTGCCTTCTTCAGGTCGCTGATCACGTCCTCTTTGCCCTTGATGGGCTGGTACTGGGGGACAAAGCCTCCCTCGATGTCCACGCCGATCTTGCTCTTAGGCAGGTCCCGGACGTGGCCCATGGACGCCTTCACCTCATAGCCCGGCCCCAGGTACTTCCCAATGGTCTTGGCCTTGGACGGAGACTCTACGATCACCAAATCGGTCTTTGCTGCCATCAAATAACCTCCAAAATCGAAGATAAGAAAAAAGTATAAGTCAAAACGCAGCTGCGGAGCGTCCCCGCGCGCGTCTGTCAAGGGTCTATTCCTCC
>CAUBHZ010000276.1 GCA_958435885.1 uncultured Intestinimonas sp.
CCTCGGGGGTGAAGTTGGCGCAGTCGGGGTTGATGCAGAAAGGCTTCTTGAAGCCACGGCCCGACTTCTTGAACATGGTCCAGCCGCACTCGGGGCAGTTGTCCTTCACCGGCACGTCCCAGGTCATGAAGTCGCACTGCTTGGCCTTGCTGCCCTCCTTGACCACGTTGAACTCGCAGCCGTAGTAGGTGTAGCCCCGCTTGGAGGTCTTTTTCAGGATGCGCCCGCCGCACTTGGGGCACTTGCCCGGCATCTCCACCACGATGGGCTGGGTGAAGGTGCACTCGGGATAGCCCGGGCAGGCCAGGAACCGGCCGAACCGGCCCGACTTCACCACCAGCTGCCGGCCGCACACCGGGCAGATCTCGTCGCTGACCTCGTCGGGGATCTTGATGCGCTCCCCGTCCAGGTCCTGCTCCGCCTGGTGGAGCTCCTGCTCAAAGCCGCCGTAGAAGCTGCCCAGCAGGTTCTTCCAGTTCTCCTTCCCCTCTTCCACCTGGTCCAGCCGCTCCTCCATCTTGGCGGTGAAGGTGGTGTCCACGATGTCTGGGAACTTGTCCTTCATGAGGCCCGTGACCACCTCGCCCAGGGGGGTGGTCCGCAGGTACTTGCCTTCCTTCACCACGTACTCCCGGTCCAGGATGGTGGAGATGGTGGGGGCATAGGTGGAAGGGCGGCCGATGCCCTTCTCCTCCAGGGCCTTGATGAGGGTGGCCTCGGTGTACCGGCTGGGGGGCTGGGTGAAGTGCTGCTCCGGCTTGGTGCCGGTGAGATTTAAGCCCTCCCCCTCCTTCAGGTCGGGCAGGGGGGACTGCTTTACCTCCTCCTCCTCGTCCTTCCCCTCCACGTACACAGCGGTGAAGCCGGAAAACTTCAGAGAGGAGTGGTTGGCCCGGAAGCGATAGCCCGCCGACGCCACCTCGATGGCGACGCTGTCGTAGACGGCGTTGGCCATCTGGCAGGCCAGGAACCGGCTCCAGATGAGCTTGTAGAGCCGGTACTGCTCGCTGGTCAGGTCCTTCTTGATGTCCTCGGGCACCAGGCGCACGTCGGAGGGACGGATGGCCTCGTGGGCGTCCTGGGCACCGGATTTGGCCTTGAAATGCCGGGTCTTTTCGGGATAATAGTCCTTGCCGTAGCGGCTGACGATCATGTCCTTGGCCGCCGCCAAGGCCTCCTCGGAGAGGCGCAGGGAGTCGGTACGCATATAGGTGATGAGGCCCACGGTGCCCTCACCCTGGATGTCCACGCCCTCATAGAGCTGCTGGGCCACCGCCATGGTGCGGCGGGGAGTCATGTTCAGTTTCCGACTGGCCTCCTGCTGGAGGGTGGAGGTGATGAAGGGGGGCGCCGGAGACCGGGTCTTGTCCTGCCGCTTGACGCCGGTGACCGTGAAGGGAGAGGCCTTGACAGCCTCCACCACAGTCTGGACCTCGGCCTCGCTGTGGAGTTCCTGCTTCTTCTCCCGGCCGTAGAAGGCGGCGGTGAAGGCACCCCGGTTGGGGGCGACGCGGGAGAGATCCACGTCCAGGGACCAGTACTCCTGGGGCTGGAAGGCCCGGATCTCCTCCTCCCGCTCGCACACCAGGCGGGTAGCCACCGACTGGACACGTCCGGCGGACAGGCCCCGGCGGATCTTCTTCCACAGCAGCGGGGAGAGCTCATAGCCCACGATGCGGTCCAGAATACGCCGGGCCTGCTGGGCGTCCACCAGATCCTGGTCGATGGCCCGGGGGGCGGCGATGGACTCGTTGACCACCTTCTTGGTGATCTCGTTAAAGGTCACACGGTAGGTCTTGTCGTCGGGGATGTTCAAAAGCTCCTTCAGGTGCCAGGAGATGGCCTCCCCCTCCCGATCGGGGTCGGTGGCCAGGAACACTTTCTCGCTGCCCTTGGCCGCCTTCTTGAGGTCGGAGATGACCTCCTCCTTGCCCTTGATGGGCTGGTAGTCCGGCTCAAAGCCGTGCTCCACGTCCACGCCCAGCTTGCTTTTGGGCAGGTCCCGGACATGGCCCATGGACGCCTTGACCTCATAGCCGGGACCCAGGTACTTTCCGATGGTCTTGGCCTTGGCCGGGGACTCTACGATCACTAAATTCGTTTTTGCCACATTATACCTCCAATGGAGTTTCTATCCTTTGAAAGAGCGCGGCCTTGCGGCCGCGCCTCACGCCTCTTCGCCCGTCCGCAGCCGGACGGCGGCCTCAAAGCGCCTGCCCGGATGCTCCACCACATGGCCCTGGATCTGGAGCATGGTCAGGGCAGAAAGGACCCGCCGGGCAGGGATCTGGGTCAGATCCACCAGCTCCTCCGCGGTGCGCTTTCCATCCTCCAGAGCCAGGATCAGGTCGATCTGGTCGTCGGTCAGGCCGCTCCTGTCAATATATGCCTGCTGGGGCCCTTTGTCAATGCCTTTTTCCTCCGGCTCCTCCTCCCGGCTGGGCGGAGCGGGGACTTCAGCGGGGCCTTCCGGCGCCTGAGGCGCCTCTTCCATGGCCTGGACCGTGTCGGGGATGCGGACCCGGCCGGGGTAGAGTCCGGCATACTCCCGAAGAATGTCCAGGCCGCCGGTGACCAGCTTGGCTCCCTGCTGGATAAGGCGGTTGGGTCCCTCGCTGAGCAGCGCTCCAACCGGACCGGGCACGGCAAAGATATCCCGGTCCTGGTCCAGGGCCTGCTTCACGGTGGACATGGTGCCGCTTTTGAGGCCGCACTCCACCGCCACCACCCCCAGACTCAGGCCGCTGATGATGCGGTTGCGGATGGGAAAGTGCCAACCCTCCGGCTCGGTCCCCGGCGGGTATTCGCTGATGAGAGCACCGGCGGCGGCCACATCGGCGTAGAGCCAGCGGTTCTCCCGGGGATAGCACACGTCCACGCCGCAGCCCAGCACCGACACCACGGCGCCGCCGCCACGGAGGGCGCCCTTCAGGGCCTCGGAGTCCAGGCCCTGGGCGATGCCCGAAACCACCAGGGCGCCGTGGGCGGCCAGCTCCAGGCCGATCTTGCCCGCCATCCACCGTCCATAGGCCGAGGGCTTCCGGCTGCCCACCACCGCCACGGAGATCTCCTCGTCGAAGGCGGGCAGCCGCCCCTTCACATAGAGGACGGCGGGCGGGTCGTAAATGTTTTTGAGGCGGTCGGGATAATCGGCGTCCCCCAGGGTCAGGATGCGCACCCCCAGCCGGTCGCATTCCCCCAGAATGGTATCGGCCGGCTCCAGGGACTTGTCCAGCAGGGCGGTCCGGGCGGCGGGGCTCAGCCCCTCCACCAGACCGTACTCCTCGGGATCGGCATAATACGCCCCCTCCGGCGTACCGAAG
>CAUBHZ010000277.1 GCA_958435885.1 uncultured Intestinimonas sp.
CTCGTTGGCGGACAGGAGACTGCGCTCCAGCTTGTCCGGGGTGTCGAAGGCTACCAGCTTTCCGTGGGCGATGATGAGGATCTTTTCACAGATGGCCTGGACCTCGGAGAGGATGTGGGAACTGAGGATGACGGTGTGCTCCCGCCCCAGGTCCTTGATGAGGTCCCGGATCTCGATGATCTGGATGGGGTCCAGGCCCACCGTGGGCTCGTCCAGGATGATGACCTTTGGGTTGCCCAGCAGGGCCTGGGCAATGCCCACCCGCTGCTTGTAGCCCTTGGAGAGGGCGGAGATGCGGCGTCCCCGCATCCCCTCCAGCTTCACCTGCCGGATGACCTGGTCGATCTGCGCCCGGAGCTCGTCGCCCCTGAGGCCCTTGGCCTCCCCCACAAAGCGCAGGTACTCCTCCGGCGTCTCGCTGAGGTACAGGGGCGGCTGCTCCGGCAGGTAGCCGATGAGCTTTTTGGCCTGCTCCGCCTCCTCGAAAATGTCATGCCCCCCTACCTCCACGCGGCCCGAGGTGGCCGAGAGGCAGCCGGTCATGATGTTCATGGTGGTGGTCTTGCCCGCTCCGTTGGGACCCAGGAAGCCGTAGACATGGCCTTCCTCGATCTCAAAGGAGAGGTCGCTGACCGCCAGAAAATCGCCGTAGTATTTGGTCAGATGTTCCACTTTTATCATAGCGGGACCTCCTTGTCGGTTGGTCTTGGTTCAGGCGTGCACTCCGCCATACGGTGCCGTATTATACCCCATCCCCCTAAAGCGGCCCTAAAGACAGTGAAACCTAAAAAACGGGCCGGAGCGCGCTGCGCTCCGGCCCGTTTGGTCCCCTGGTCCCTTTTATCTCAGCTCCGCTTTGAAGCCGATGGAGTCTCCCTTCTGATAGGCGTGGATGCTGCCGTGGTGGCTGTGTACGATGGAACGGGCGATGGACAGCCCCACGCCGAAACTGCCGGAAAAGGTGCGGGCCTTGTCCGCCCGGTAGAACCGGTCGAAGAGCCGGTCCAGCTCCAGACTGCCCACCCCGGCGTAGGTGTTCTCCACAGTGAGCACCGGGTGGCGGCGCTGACTGACCTCCACCCGGATCTCGCCGCCCTGGTCGCAGTATTTCACCGCGTTGTCCATCAGGATGGACACCAGGCGGCGGATCAGGCCCTCGTCCCCCTCATAGCGGATGCCCGGCTCAATGGCGGCCCGGAGCCGCTTTCCCCGCTCGGCGGCCAGGGGCTGGAACTCCGACACCGTGTCCTCCACGGCGGCGCTCAGATCAAAAGCGGAACGCACGATGTGGTCCTGGCTCTCGTCCAGCCGGGAGAGGGTCACCAGCTGGTTGATCATGAGCCCCATCCGCTCCCCCTCGCTGCGGATGTCGTCCAGCCACTCGTTCTGCCCCAGCTCGGCCTCCACGATGTCCAGGTTGGAGAGGATGAGGGTGAGGGGGGTCTTGAGCTCGTGGTTGGCGTCGGTGATGAACTGCTTCTGCTTTTCATAGCTCTCCGCCACCGGCCGCACCACCCGCTTGGAGAGGAGAACGGTGAGAAGCAGGATCAGAAGGGCGCTCCCCAGCAGCACCAGGAAGGCGGTCACCAGCAGCCGGGTGGTCACGGCCCAGTTCATGCTGCCGTTGACGAAGACGGCGGTGGCTCCCTGCCCCGTCTCCAGGATGCGGTAGCGGTAGTCGGAGACCCACCCCCGCTCCCGGCCCTCCTTCAGCGCCTTCTGGACATAGTCCTTCACGTCCTCCCGGGAGATGGAAGAGACGGCGTCCATGTTGATCCGCTGGATCTGCCCATCGCCGTCCAGCCAGGCGGTAAAGAACCGGGTGCTGAACTGGGTCTCCTCCGTGATGATCTCCCCGTAAGGCAGACGCGGGGCGGGGCCCCGGCGGTCGTCGGGTTCAAAGTCTGGAAAGACGCCGTCGTTGGAGACGATGGCGTCGGTGAGGGTGTCCATGGTCCGCTCCATCTGGCCCCAGCTGAAGAGGACCAGCAGCAGAAAGATGATGGAAAAGACCGCCAGAACGGACACCGCGCTGATGCGGATGAATTTTTTCTGCAAACCGGCGATCATGGCCTGACCTCCAGGGTGTAGCCCGCGTTGCGGATGAACCGGATGTCCAGGGGCGCGCCCAGGGCGTTGATCTTCTTGCGCAGGTTGGAGACGTGGACCCACACCACGCTGGTGTCCACCGTGGTGTCCCACCCCCAGAGGTGGGTGATGAACCGCTCCGTGGCGATGATGCTGCCCGGCGCCTGCATCAGCATCTCCAGGATCTGAAATTCCCTTCCGCTGAGGGACTGGAGCCGGTCCCGGAAGATCAGCTGATAGGTGGACCGGTTCAGGGTCACCTCCCCCAGGGTCAGAAGGTCGGGGAGGAAGGTGTCCTTCCGGCGCAGCATGGCCCGCACCCGGGCCAGCAGCTCCGCCGTGGCGAAGGGCTTTGGCAGGTAGTCGTCCGCTCCGGCGTCCAGGCCCTCCACCCGCTGGGACACCTCCGTCCGGGCGGTGAGGAAGAGGGCCGGGGTGGTGATCCCCTTCTGCCGCAGGGTGTGGAGCACCTGGAGTCCGTCCAGCCCCGGCATCATGATATCCAGCACCAGACCGTCGTACTCCATGGACTGGGCGTAGGTCAGGGCGTCCCCGCCGTTGGACACGCCGTCCACACTGAATTTGTTGTGTTCGAAAATATGGATCAGGGTCTTGAGCAGCTTGGGGTCGTCCTCCGCCACCAGCAGTCTCATGTGCCTCACCTCCAGGTTCCGGTCCACCATACCACAGGCTCCTAAAGACAGGCTAAAGCCCGCCGGCCGCCCGCTTTTCCCTTTATATATAACACGTCCCGCCCTCTCCTTGCAAACCCTCTTTCCGGCTCCGCCCCTCCTTTAGGGAGACTTTAGCCTCCCCTGCTATTCTGGTCACAGGCGCGGCCCGTCCCGCGCCCAATCAGCAGCCAAAATATCTCAAAATTCGTCAGGATATGGATTGACAACCGGCGCCGCAGGTCCAATAATGTATCCAGCGTTCCGTCCGCCCCGCGGACCGGCCGCCCGTTAAGGAGGAACAACCGTTTGAACGAGCTTTGGTGGGAGATCCTGATCTGTTTTCTGGCCGGCGCCGGCGCCGGTCTGGGCACCGGCTTTGCCGGCATGAGCGCCGCCACCGTCATCAGCCCCATGCTGGTCACCTTTCTGGACCTGCCCGCCTACGACGCCATCGGCATCGCCCTGGCAAGCGATGTGCTGGCCAGGGCAGCCAGTGCCCGTACCTACGCCAAAAGCGGCGCGCTCGACATCAAAAACGGCCTTGTGATGATGTGCGGC
>CAUBHZ010000278.1 GCA_958435885.1 uncultured Intestinimonas sp.
ACCCAAGCTGAATGGCGTGGCCGCCCAGGCGGATCGGTACGGCGAGCCCTGCCAAGACTCCCTGGAGGAGCGCATGGGCTGCGGCGTGGGAGCCTGCCTGGTCTGCGCCTGCGACATGGCCGACGGCCACCGGAAGCACGTCTGCAAGGACGGCCCCGTCTTCGACGCCAAGGAGGTGGACTGGAATGACTGACCTGCGGGTGAATCTGGCCGGGGTGGAGCTCAAAAACCCCATCGTGGTCCCCTCCGGCACCTTCGGCTTCGGCCGGGAGTACGGCCAGTTCTTCGACCTGAGCGAGCTGGGCGCCATCTGCGTCAAAGGTCTCACCCCCCTGCCCCGGGAGGGCAACCCCGCCCCCCGGATCGCCGAGACCCCCATGGGCATCCTCAACTCCGTGGGGCTCCAGAACCCGGGTGTGGACGCCTTCATCGCCCATGAGCTGCCCGAGCTCAAAAAGCACGATGTGAAGATCATCGCCAACATCTCCGGCAACACCCCGGAGGAGTACGGCGGCATGTGTGAAAAGCTGTCGGCGGCGGGGGTGGACATGATCGAGGTCAACATCTCCTGCCCCAACGTGAAGGCGGGGGGACTGGCCTACGGCACCAAGCCGGAGATGGCCGCCGAGGTCACAGAAATCGCCAAAAAGAGCTCCACCGTTCCCGTGATGGTGAAGCTCTCCCCCAACGTCACCGACATCACCGAGATCGCCAAAGCGGTGGAGGGGGCTGGGGCCGACGCCATCAGCCTCATCAATACCATCCGGGGCATGCGCATCGACGTGAACACCCGTCGCCCCATTCTGAAGATGAACACCGGCGGCCTCTCCGGCCCCGCCGTGCTGCCCGTGGCGGTGCGGATGGTGTGGGAGGTGGCCAACGCCGTCAAGGTGCCCATCCTGGGCATGGGCGGCGTAAGCAAGGGAGCCGACGCCGCCGAGCTCATGCTGGCCGGCGCCGCGGCGGTGGCGGTGGGCACCGCCTCCTTTGCCGACGTCTACGCCCCCGTCCGCGTCCGGGACGAACTGGCCGCCTACGCGGAGCAGCAGGGCCTGGCCCGCATCACCGAGCTCACCGGCGCCGTCAAGCCCTGGTGAGTGTCGGCAGTTTGACAACGAGAAGAGAAGGAGATCCCAATGACGAAGATCTATCTGGTCCGGCACGCGGAGGCGGAGGGCAACCTCTACCGCCGCATCCACGGGCAGTATGACAGCCTCGTCACCGACAACGGCTACCGGCAGATCGCCGCGCTGGCCCATCGGTTCGAGAGCATCCATGTGGACGCGGTATATTCCAGCGACCTCTTCCGCACCCGCACCACCGCCAAGGCCATCTATGAGCAAAAAGGCCTGACCCTTACCACCCGGAAGAGCCTCCGGGAGGTGTCCATGGGGGTGTGGGAGGACCGGACCTGGGGAGAGGTGGCCCGCACCGACGCCCAGCAGCTCTCCTGGTTCAACGGCACCGACCGGCGCTGGCAGGTGGAGGGCGGCGAGACCTTTGAGATAGTGCGGGAGCGCCTCTCTGCCGCCATCCGGCAGATCGCCCACAATCATCCCGACGAGACCGTGGCGGTGGTGAGCCACGGCACCGCCATCCGCAATGCCTTGGCCGTCTTCCAGGGCCTGAGCATCGAGGAGTCGGCCAGTCTGCCCCACAGCGACAACACCGCCGTCTCCCTGCTGGAGTTCGACGGGGACGACGTGCGGGTGGTCTTCCACGACGACGCCAGCCACCTGCCCGAGGAGATCTCCACCTTCGCCAAGCAGCGGTGGTGGAAGCAGGACACCGGCAGCCTGGCCGACGCCAACATGTGGTTCCGGCCTCTGGACATGGAGAAGGAGGCCGACTTCTACCGGCAGTGCCGGGGGGAGGCCTGGCTCAACATCCACGGCTCCTGGGACAACTACGACGGGGACGCCTTTGCCCACGACGCCCTGGAGCAGTGGCGCTATGACCACAACTCGGTCATCTGCGTCATGCTGGGAAACGAGGTGGCGGGCGTCCTCCAGCTGGACCTGCGCCGGGATGCCGACAAGGGGGTGGGCTACATCCCCTTCGTCTACATGATGCCCACCTTCCGCAAGCGGGGCCTGGGCGTGCAGCTCATCGGTCAGGCCGTGTCGGTGTACCGCCCTCTGGGCCGGGACTACCTGCGCCTGCGCTGCGCCCCCGACAACCTGGTGGCCCAGCGGTTCTACCAGCGCTATGGTTTCCACAAGGTGTGCAAAGCCACCGGCACCCGGGTGCCTTTGGACATCATGGAGAAGTACATCGGCTACGGTGAGTGAGGCCGAGCCGTCCCTCGCTTGTCGCTTGACTCAGAATGACGCGGGGCAGGGGCGGCGCTCCTTTTATGTGGGGCGCGGCTTCCCAGACGCGCCCAAGGTGCCGTGCCCTCAGCGGAAGACCTCGGCCACCAGCTGGCCGCCCAGGCGGAAGCCCCGGGCGAAGGAATCCCGCTCCAGCAGGTCCAGCAGCCTCCGGTGGGTCTCATCCAGCTGCCGGAGGAGGTTTCGCCGCTCCGGGTCCGGGTCGTCCATGAGGGCCGCCCAGGCCAGTTCGAAGCGCTCCGCCGCCGACTCATATTCCTGGTCCGGCGAGCGTGGGACCTCGAAGGGAGACAGCTCTCCGGCATAGAGTTGGTCAAGGATATTGTCCACACTTATCCCTCCAGTAAATTTCCCCATCATCTAAAGTTTTACATCCAGGTACGCTTGACATTGCAGTCAAAAATAAACTATTTAGAGAATATTAACGACTTTTTATGCGCATATTATAATGTAAATGATTGGCAATGTCAAGAGGTGATATTATGGAATTCCATATTCAGTTGAAAGAACTGCGATTAAAGGCCGGTGAAAGTCAGGGGGAAGTTGCATCCGCAGTGGGGTGTGCCGCCCGACAGTACCAACGCTTTGAAAAGGGCGAACAAAAGCCCGGTTTCGACAACCTGTGGAAGCTGGCCGACCATTTTCGGGTCAGTGTGGATTTTCTGATGGGCCGTGCGGACAGGGCGGAACTGCTTTTGAAGGAACCTGACCAAATGCCTTCGTGTGGTCCCGATGTGCCTGCCGAGGCCCTGGAGGACCGGCTCAAGCGGCTGCGCAAGCTGGCCCGGGAGACCCAGCCGGTGTTGGCGGCGGCCATAGGCGTCTCCACAACGCAGATCCTCCGCTTTGAAAAGGGCGAGCAAAAGCCTGGCCTGGACAACCTGTGGAAGCTGGCCGACCACTTCGGCGTCACCATCGACTATCTGGTGGGGCGGACCGACGAACCATGAACCAAAGCG
>CAUBHZ010000279.1 GCA_958435885.1 uncultured Intestinimonas sp.
GGTCAGGGTCTCCAGGGTGCGGATGTTGCGGCCCTCGCGGCCGATGATGCGGCCCTTCATCTCGTCGTTGGGCAGGGGCACAACGGAGACGGTGGCCTCCGCCACGTGGTCGGCGGCGCAGCGCTGGATGGCGCCGGAGATGAGCTCACGGGCGATGTTGTCGGCCTCTTCCTTGTAGTGGGCTTCGATCTCCTTGATCTTCATGGCCGACTCGTGGGTGACTTCCTGCTCCAGCTGGGAGATGATGTAGTTCTTGGCCTCCTCGGCGGTGAAGCCGGAGATCCGTTCCAGCACCTCCATCTCGGAGCGCTTGAGGGTGGCGACCTCCTCCCGGGCGTCCTCCAGCTCGGAGAGCTTGCGGGAGAGGGTCTCTTCCTTCTTTTCGATGTTCTCGGTCTTGCGGTCCAGGTTCTCCTCCTTCTGCTGGAGACGGCGCTCCTGCTTCTGGAGGTCGGAGCGGCGCTCCTTGACCTCTTTCTCATACTCGTTGCGGGCTTTCAGGATCTCTTCCTTGGCCTCCACCAGGGCCTCGCGCTTCTTGCTCTCGGCGCTCTTGATGGACTCATTGATGATGCGTTTGGCCTCCTCTTCGGCGCTGGCGATCTCCTTTTCCGCCACTTTCTTGCGGTAGAGGACACCCAGCGGGAAGGCGATGACAAGCCCGATCACAATTCCGATCAGGATAAATAGCATAGGTTTTCGATACACCTCCGTCTGATCATTTTGGTTCACGTCCCGGGGCGGCATCCGCAGGCGGCGGACGACTCCGGCACATAAAATGACTCGTGTGGGTCCCCGAGCATCAGACGGTCCTGGACTGTGATGCTCACCCACACGATCTCGTGAAAAACATCCCCTGAAGTTCTTCAGTTTTGTCCTTTTATATTGTAAGTCCCCCTCGCTTTTCTGTCAAGAACATTCGCAGGCGAAATGACGAAAACACAGGGGGCGGCGCCCCTTTGGTATGTGAAAAGGACCGCCCATCGGGGGCGGTCCTTCAGACTTTTGGGTGTTCAGCGGCAGCAGCCGCAGCCGCCCGGCTCACCGGCGGTCTCTCCCAGGGCGCCGGGCAGGCTGTCGTCCTCCCGGATCCAGTCCTCCACGTGGACCACGGCGTACTGGTCGGGGGTGCGGCGGATGACCACCCGCTGGATGCCGGCGTTGATGATGAGCCGCCGGCACATGGAGCAGGAGGTGGCGTCGGGGAGGAGTTCTCCGGTCTTGGCGTCCCGGCCGGCCAGGTAGAGGGTGGAGCCCAGGGTGGCGCTGCGGGGGGCGGAGATGATGCAGTTGGCCTCGGCGTGGACGGAGCGGCACAGCTCGTACCGCTGTCCCGAGGGGACCTGGAGCTCCTCCCGGGTGCAGCGGCCCAGGTCGGTGCAGTTCTTCCGGCCCCGGGGCGCGCCGTTGTAGCCGGTGGAGAGGATCTCGTCGTTCTTCACGATGATGGCGCCGTAGCACCGGCGCAGACAGGTGGAGCGCTTGAGCACCGTGTCCGCAATATCCAAATAATAGTTTTCCTTGTCGATCCGGGCCATATCGCCGCCTCCTGTGTTTTTTCCACCAGTATACAGGCTTTCCCGGCCCGGCGCAAGACGGAGAATTTCCTCTCCGGCCTCAGTGCTTCCGTCCCCGGCAGTCGGCGGCGGGATCGATGCCCAGCTTGGCCATTTTCTTGTAGAGGGCGCTGCGGTGGATGCCCAGCTCCTCCGCCGCCCGCTGGCAGTTGCCCCCCTTGTCCCGGAGGACGGCCAGGATGACCTCCCGCTCGTAGTCGTTCATGAGCTCGGCCAGCTGCTTGCCGGAGCCGGCGCCCGGCACCGCCGGTCCCCTGGGCTGGGACATCTTGCCCGGCAGGTCCCGCATGTCGATGGTGAAGCCGTCGCAGGTGGCATAGGCTCCCTTGATGACGTTGTCCAGCTCCCGGATATTGCCCGGCCACTGGTAGCTGATAAAGCACTGCTTGACCTCCTGGGAGAGGACGGTGGCGCGCTGGAACTCCTTGTTGAGCCGGGCCAGGAAGTAGTTGGCCAGCTCCAGGATGTCGGCCCGGCGGCAGCGCAGGGGCGGTATCTCGATGTTGATGACGTTGAGGCGGTAGTAGAGGTCCTCCCGGAACGCCCCAGCCTCGATGAGGGCGGGCAGATTGCGCCGGGTGGCTGAGATCACCCGCACATCCACCGGCACCGGCCCTGCCCCGCCCACCGGCTCCACCTCCCGCTCCTGAAGGGCCCGGAGGATCTTGGCCTGCATGTTCAGGGGCATGTCGCCGATCTCGTCCAGAAAGAGGGTCCCCCCGTTGGCCAGCTGGAACTTGCCCGGCTTACCCCCCTTCCGGGCGCCGGTAAAGGCCCCGTCCACATAGCCGAAGAGCTCCGACTCCAGCAGCTCGTTGGGGATGGCGGCACAGTTGATGCTCACCATGGGCTTGTCCGCCCGGCTGCTGGCCCTGTGGATGGACCGGGCAAAGACCTCCTTGCCGGTCCCCGTCTCCCCGGTGAGGAGAACGGGAAAGTCGGTGCGGGCCGCCTTGAGCCCCAGCCGCTTCTTCTCCAGAAAAATATCCGTGCTGCCCACGATGGATTCAAAGCTGGCCCGGCAGCCGCCGGTCTTGTGATACTCCTCCTTATAAAACTCCAGTTCGGCGTACTCGCTCATGAGGCGCTTGGCTGAGTCCAGGGTCTGGAGGCGGAACTTCACCTGGGCCACCCCCGCCACCACCCGGTCCTGTTCGTCGCAGACGCAGGAACGGCTCACCAGCAGGAAGTTATTGTCGTTCTCCTTGCTCTGTCCGGGCAGGAACTTGTGGAGGGCCAGCTCCTCGCTGTACCGCCGCTTCACGATGTCCACCATCTTGGAGTTGCTGATGGTCTTCTGGATGGGATAACCCACGATCTCCTCCTTGGGCTTGCCCAGAAAATCACAGTACTGGTCATTGATGTCCGTCACGATGCCGTTGGTATCCACGACGATAAAGCCGTCGTCGGTCATCCGGAGGATCTCGTCAAAAATATGCTTGTAGCGTGCGATGTCCTGTTCCGACATATCCGTCCTCCTTTCGCACACTCCTCCTGTGCAGTCCATCATACCATAAATCGAAAAGTGGGAAAACCGTCATTTCGGCCACAGACCAAAATGACGGTTTCCACTGTATGTGTTGGGTCAGGGAGGGATCTCGCAAATGTTATTTGAGCAGCTCTCTGGCGATGACCACCTTCTGGATCTCGGAGGTGCCCTCATAGATGGGCACGATGCGGGCGTCCCGGTACATGCGCTCGA
>CAUBHZ010000280.1 GCA_958435885.1 uncultured Intestinimonas sp.
CTCTGCGAGGCTCTTGCACAAAATCTGAGGCATTTCTACTTTTTCGACAAGCTGAGGCCCGCCGCATACTGCGGCGGGCTTTTTTTCGCCCTTTTTCGGTCCCTATGCCTCTAAACGGGAAAATATGTCCCCAATCGTCCGCCCTTCTTCACGGGGAAAGTCGGACAGGCCGGTGGTATACTCGTCCATACAGAATCTGGAAAAGAGGGGACGCGGAATGAGAGCATGGTACGCCATGGGCACCAAAGGGGTGCTGGACGAGCTGGGGACCAGCGGCACGAAGGGGCTCTCCGCCCAGGAGGCCCGGAGGCGGCTGGAGACGGGGGGACGCAATGAGCTCAAAGCCAGGGAGGGTCCGGGGCTGCTGAAGCGGCTGCTGGGCCAGCTCAAGGACCCCATGGTGCTGGTGCTGCTGGGGGCGGCGGGGCTCTCCTTGTGGGCCGGGGGCGGCGAGGACTGGGTGGAGGCCGTCATCATCCTGGGCATCGTCCTCCTCAACGCCGTCATCTCCCTCTCCCAGGAGGACAGCGCCCAGCGGGCCCTGGAGGCCCTCCGGGACCTCTCCGCCCCCATGGCCAATGCCGTCCGGGACGGACAGCCCTGCCGGGTGGAGGCCGCCCAGCTGGTGCCCGGCGACCTCATCCGCCTGGAGGCCGGGGACCTGGTCCCCGCCGACGCCCGGGTCCTCTCCGCCGCCGGACTCACCGCCGACGAGTCGGCCATGACCGGGGAGTCCCTCCCCGTCACCAAGGAGGCCTGCGGCGCCCTGCCCCCTGAGACGCCGCTGGGGGATCGAAAAAACATGGTCCTCTCCGGCACCGTCATCACCGCCGGCCGGGGGACCTGCGTTATCACCGCCACCGGCATGGAGACCGAGATGGGCCATATCGCCGGTCTCTTGCTGGAACAGGGAGAAGGGGAAACTCCTTTACAGAAGAAGATGGCGGAAATTTCCGGTACCTTATCCTTCCTCTGCCTGTGCGTCTGCGCCGTCATGTTCGGGGTGGGCCTTTTGCGCGGAAAGGGCATCCTGGACATGTTCCTCACCGCCATCTCGCTGGCGGTGGCCGCCATCCCGGAGGGCCTGCCCGCGGTGGTCACCATCGTGCTGGCCCTGGGGGTGCAGCGGATGGCGAAGCGGGGAGCCATCGTCCGGCGGCTGCCGGCGGTGGAGACCCTGGGCTGCGCCGGGGTCATCTGCTCGGACAAGACGGGGACCCTGACCCAGACCCGGATGACGGTCCAGGAGGTGTGGACTGCCGGTGGGGACCGGAACGCCGTCCTCTCCGGCGGGGCGCTGTGCTCCGACGCCGAGCTGGTGCGGGACGGCGGCGGCACAAAGGCGGTGGGGGACCCCACCGAGTGCGCCATCGTGGAGGCGGCCCGGAGCGCCGGGCTGGACAAGACCGAGCTGGAGCGGAAATACCCCCGGCAGGGGGAGTGCCCCTTCGACTCCGACCGGAAGCGGATGAGCACCCTCCACCCCCTGGAAGGGGGCGGCTGCCGCCTGCTGGTGAAGGGGGCGCCCGACGTGCTCTTTTCCTTGTGCGCCAAGGCTTTGGGACCCAACGGGGAGACCGACTTCACCCCGGCTTTGGCCCGCCGGGCGGCGGCGGCCAACGAGGCCATGGCCCAGCGTGCCCTGCGGGTGCTGGCGGTGGCCCGGCGGGATCTGCCCGCCCTCCCGGCGGGCACCGACACCCGCAGCCTGGAGAAGGGCCTCACCCTGGTGGGGCTGGTGGGCATGATGGACCCGCCACGGCCCGAGGTGCGGGGGGCGGTGGCGCGGTGCTTCACTGCCGGTATCCGCCCCGTCATGATCACCGGCGACCACCGGCTCACCGCCCTGGCGGTGGCCCGGGAGCTGGACCTGCTGCGGCCGGGGGATGTGGCTGTCACCGGGGAGGAGCTGGACTTCATGCCCCAGGACATGCTGGAGCGGGAGGTGGAGAGGTTCTCCGTCTACGCCCGGGTGACCCCCGAGCACAAAATGCGCATCGTCCAGGCCTGGCAGAAGCGGGGCCAGGTGGTGGCCATGACGGGGGACGGGGTCAACGACGCCCCGGCCCTCAAGGCCGCCGACATCGGCTGCGCCATGGGCCGCTCCGGCACCGACGTGGCCAAGGGAGCCGCAGATATGGTCCTCACCGACGACAACTTCACCACCATTGTCCGGGCGGTGGAGGAGGGGCGGGGCATCTTTGCCAACATCCGCAAGGCCATCCACTACCTGCTCTCCTGCAACATCGGGGAGATCGCCGCCGTGGCTCTGGCCACCGCCCTGGATCTGCCCCAGACGCCCCTGACGCCGGTGCAGCTCTTATGGCTCAACCTGGTCACCGACTCCCTGCCCGCCCTGGCCCTGGGGGTGGAGCCGGTGGAAGAGGGGGTCATGGAGGAGGGACCCAGGCCTGCCCACGCCAGCCTCTTCACCAGAGACTTCTCCCTGCGCCTGGCCTGGCAGGGGCTGCTGGTGGGGGCGGTCACCCTGGGCGCCTGGGGTCTGGGCTGGACCATGTCCGGCCACGGCGGCGCCCTGGCCGGCACCATGGCCTTCGCCACGTTGACCCTCTGCCAGCTCTTCCACGCCTTCGACGTGCGCAGCCACCGCAAGACCGTGGCCCAGCTGGGCCTTACCTCCAACCGGGCCATGGTCAAGGCCTTCCTGGTGGGGCTGGCCCTCCTCCTGGCCGCCCTGGTGTGCCCGCCCCTGCGGCTGGTCTTCGGCACCGTGGCCATGCCCCTGAAGGCCTGGGGCTGGGTGCTCCTGCTGTCTCTCGTCCCCGCCGCCGCCAGTGAGCTGGAAAAGGTCCTCCGCCGGGACCGCCGGAAGGACCGGCAGGACCGGAAGGCCGTGCGGGTGTGAGAGAGGGCTTCGTAGGTGGTTTGGCGCGTCTGGGAAGCCGCGCCCCACAAAGAAAAGTAATAGGGAAAAGTGAAGAGTGAATCGGTAAGAGAGACGGAACCCCATCCCACAATAGAAGGAAAACCAGTCAGCGGCGCCACGTCCCGGCACCCACCCACGCAGGCGGCGAAAGAACTGCGGATAGGACCACAGCTTATCCCTGTTCCACCGGCGGAGTCACCTGTGGACGGTGCTGGTGCTCTATGGGGGCGTAAAGCCGGGCCGCCGGATTCCTATTTGGAGCCACTTAACCCGCACGGGAGCCCCTTTTTCTTTGGATTCCAAAAACCGTTCTTTTTCCAGCAGGGAAAAAGAAACGGGTTTTGA
>CAUBHZ010000281.1 GCA_958435885.1 uncultured Intestinimonas sp.
TGAACAGGGAAAAGAGAGCCAGCATGATCCGGATGACCAGCTCCGGGACTCCGGTCCAGATCCGGGTGTTGGATTCTCGGTCATACTTCTTCATGACCGCTTCCACGTCCTCCGCCGTTCCCACGTCTACGCTGGGATCACCGGCAGGAGCCGTGTTGACGCTGCGATCTTCCAAATCGCCCATTATTCTCCTCCTTAGTCGCATCGTTCTGACGCCGCCCCTAGCGGACAAGGCGGTCAGAACAGCCGATACTCGTACCCGATGGAGACCACCGAGCTTCTTCCAAACAGTGCGCTCAAACTGATGACTCGAATCCCGCTCTCCAAAGTCACCTCCTCCATCCCATCTTCCGGGAACACCCCGACCAGATCACGGACCTGGTCATAGTCCTCCCGGATGTCGCCCAGGATCAGCGTGTGATCTGATCGGGAGCCTACGATATATTGCAGGGGGATCGTCTCAAAATCCTTGTGGATATTGCTCACTACAATGGAGCCGTCCTCGCCCAATGTCATGGACTCCCCTTCGTTCAGCTGGCTCTGTACCCCGGCGCCGAAGCTGTAATAGTAGGTCTGCTCCACATAGATCTTGTGCTCCTGGATCTGATAGCAGTCAATCAGCGGATTTTTATGGACCGAGTGGATAAAGCCCACGCAGAACCAGTCTCCCTCGTCCAGGCGGTAGCGGACGCAGGTCTCACCGTTTTCCCCGCCGCGCAGGGTGAGATACCAGCCCGCCCGCACGCTGACTGTTGCTAGAAGAGCCGCCGCAATAATGATGATTATCGCGGCGGCTCCCATTACCCTTTTTTTCATCAGATCCCGGTGTCACTCGTCACCGGAACTTGACCGGCGGGCCGTGCGGCGAGGTCGGTCCTCCCTCACAGGACACCCTTCTCGGTATAGAACTTCTCAGCGCCGGGATGCATAGGCACATCACCCACACCGGCCACCGCGTTCTCCAGGGTCAGGAACTGGAACTTGGCCTGAGTAGCGGCCATGCTCTCCTGATTCTCGAACATCTGGGTCAGCAGTTCATAGACGAAGTCCTCGGACAGGTCCTCAGAGGCCACCAGAACTGCCTTCACGGCCACGCAGGTCACATCATAGTCGATGTTGTTGGGGTAGGTGCCGGCGGGCAGGTCCTCCTGGACCAGGAAGGGGTAGTTGGTGGTCAGATACTCCACGGCCTCGGGAGTCAGGCTGATCATATCGAATTCAGCGGTGGCATCCAGCTCAGTGATCGAGGTGGTGGGGGCGCCGGCCACGGTGAAAGCGGCGTCGATCTTACCGTCCTTCAGGTCGTTGGCGGCGTCGCCGAAGGAACCGTTGGTGGCGGTGATGTCAGCGGTAGTCATGCCGTAGGCCTCCAGGACCTGGCGGGCGTTGACCTCAGTGCCGGAGCCTACATCGCCCACGCAGACGGTCTTGCCCTTCAGCTCGGATACGTCCTTGATGCCGGGGGCGGAGATGATCTGCACGGTCTCGTTGTACAGGCCGGCCACCCACTGGCTGCTGGTCTCAGCCTCGGTGAACAGGTCGGTGCCGCTGTGGGCATAGGAGAGCACGTCGGACTGCAGGATGGACATCTGGGCATTGCCGTCAGCCACCTCCAGGATGTTGGCGGAAGAGGCACCGGTGGAAGTCACATTCAGCTGGCCGGTGGTCAGCAGGGGGTTGAGGGTGGTCTGCATCACGCCGCCGTAGGCGTAATAGGTGCCGGAGGTGCCGCCGGTCGCCAGGGTGACGGTCTCGCCGGAGCCGCCGGCCGGAGGTGTGGTGGTGGAAGTGGTGCCGGTAGAAGCGGCAGGAGTAGAAGTGGTACCGGAATTGCTGGGCTGATTGGGATTGCCGCAGCTGGCCAGCGCCAGGGACAGAGACAGCGCCAGGATGAGAGCAAGTGTTTTCTTCATATTCTCTTTCCTCCATTTCAAGCTTTACTCGGCCTTCCGCCCGAGGGATGCGGCCGACCTATTTGCAGAGTTATTATATTACATTTTGCCTATAATTGCAAGTCGCTTTTTTTATTTTCGGTCATTTTGCATAATTTCCTTCGTTTTCGCAGTTTTTTTCTCTGTTTTTCTCTTTTTTCTTTCAGATTTCCTCATTTTTCCTTCTTTTCAATATAATGATGCAGTATTTGCATCATTCCGTTTTTAACATTTTCCCCCTGCATTCCGACGCCCTTACTCCCGCATAGCCTGTTCCAGCTTCTCCAGCGCCCGCTTCTCAATGCGCGATACATAGGACCGGCTGATGCCGCAGCGGGAGGCGATCTCCCGCTGTGTTCTGGGAGGGCGGTCATCCAGGCCGTAGCGCAGGGTGATGATGGACCGCTCCCGATCGGTCAGGCAGGTGGCCACGCAGTGCCGTACCTTGCGGCAGGCGTCCCGGGTGTCCAGTTCCTCCAGCATGTTGTCGTCCACAGCGATCACATCCATCAGCGACAGGGAGCTGCCGTCGTCATCGCCATCCAGGCTGTCCGCCAGTGACACCTCCCCTGCCAGCTTTTTCTGCGCCCGGAAGTGCATCAGGATCTCGTTTTCGATGCAGCGGCTGGCGTAGGTAGCCAGACGGACGTTTTTATCACTTTTGAAGGTAGAAATCCCCTTGATCAGCCCGATAGTCCCGATGGAGATCAGATCGTCCTGGTCTCCAGTCTGGGCATAGTACTTTTTCACGATATGGGCCACCAGCCGCAGGTTATGCTCCACCAGCAGGTTGCGGGCCTCCAGGTCCCCCTGGGCGGCCCGCTCCAGGTATTCCCGCTCCTCCGCGGCCTTCAGCGGCCGTGGGAAGGACCCGCTCCCGCCCGAGAGCCGCAGAGTAAAAAACAGACCGTTCATCATTAGATAGATCCATGGCGACAACATATGCCAACACCTCCGCCCTACTCTATTCCCCCCACGCAAGTCCCTATTCTCCCGGGCCTTCCCCTCTGTCGAAAGTTCCGGCCCACCTGCCCGTGCAAAGAGCTCCCCCGGACACGCCCTAAGGCGCGTCCGGGGGAGCTCTCTTTCCGTTCCCGGTGTTACTGCTTCTCCTGGAGGGACAGGCTGGCGATGAACTGCTGGGCGGTGCGCGGGGTGCGCCCCGCGTGGCGGATCTCCCAGGTCATGGCCTGGGCGTGGAGCAGCTCAGCGGACATGGCCACCCCGGCCCGGGCAGCCAGATGGTCCACTAGGGCCAGATAATCCGCCTTGCTCATGGTGAGGTAG
>CAUBHZ010000282.1 GCA_958435885.1 uncultured Intestinimonas sp.
ACAACCACCCCACCGAGATCGAGCCCTTCGGCGGCGCGGCCACCTGCATCGGCGGTGCCATCCGTGATCCCCTGTCCGGCCGGTCCTACGTCTACCAGGCCATGCGCGTCACCGGCTGCGGCGACCCCCGCACCCCCCTGAGCGAGACCCTGGAGGGCAAGCTGCCCCAGCGGAAGCTGTGCACCACCGCCGCAGCGGGCTACTCCTCCTACGGCAACCAGATCGGCCTGGCCACCGGCCTGGTCAGCGAGATCTACCACCCCGGCTACGTGGCCAAGCACCTGGAGGTGGGCGCCGTGGTGGGCGCCGCCCCGGCCTCCAACGTGGTCCGGGAGCGCCCCGCCCCCGGCGACAAGGTCATCCTCCTGGGCGGCCGCACCGGCCGGGACGGCATCGGCGGCGCCACCGGCTCCTCCAAGAGCCACGACCTCAAGAGCCTGGACACCATGGCCTCCGAGGTCCAGAAGGGCAACGCCCCCGAGGAGCGCAAGCTCCAGCGCCTCTTCCGGAACCCCGAGGTCCCCCGGCTCATCAAGCGGTGCAACGACTTCGGCGCCGGCGGCGTCAGCGTGGCCGTGGGCGAGCTGGCCGACGGCCTGGACATCGATTTGGACGCCGTGCGGAAGAAGTACGACGGCCTGGACGGCACGGAGCTTGCCATCTCCGAGAGCCAGGAGCGTATGGCCGTGGTGGTGGCCGAGGGCGACGTGGACGCCTTCATCGCCGCCGCCAGCGCCGAGAACCTGGAGGCCTATGTGGTGGCCACCGTCACCGAGTCCCCCCGGATGGTCATGCACTGGAACGGCGCCGTCATCGCCGACCTGTCCCGGGAGTTCCTCTCCTCCAACGGCGCCGACAAGCACACCACCGTGGTGGTCCCCCCGGCGGAGCTGGGCCTGCCCTTCGCCGGCGCCGGCCTGAGGGAGCTGTGCTCCGACCTGAACCTGGGCCTCCAGCGGGGTCTGGGGGAGCGCTTCGACGGCACCATCGGCGCCGCGTCGGTGCTCATGCCCTTCGGCGGCAAGACCCAGACCACCCCCGCCCAGGCCATGGCCGCCCTGCTGCCCGTGGACCCCGGTCACGAGACCGACACCTGCTCCGTCATGGCCTGGGGCTTCCGCCCCCGGTGGATGGAGAAGGACCCCTTCCACGGCGCCGGCGTGTCGGTCATCGACTCGGTGGCCAAGCTGGTGGCCGCCGGCTGCGACCCCGCCAAAGCCTACCTCTCCTTCCAGGAGTACTTTGAAAAGCTGCGCAATGACCCCGTCCGCTGGGGCAAGCCTTTCGCCGCCCTGCTGGGCGCCTTCACCGCCCAGATCGGCCTGGGCGTGGCCGCCATCGGCGGCAAGGACTCCATGTCCGGCTCCTTCCTGGGCCTGGACGTGCCCCCCACCCTCATCTCCTTCGCCATTGCCCCGGAGAAAGCCCAGAACGTCATCACCCCCGAGTTCAAGGCGGCGGGTCACCCGGTCTACCTCTTCCACCCCAAGTTCAGCGGCGACTACGGCGACCTGAAGGCCCTGTGGATGGACTTCCACCGGCTGTGCCTGGCCGGCCACGTGAAGGCCGCCTGGGCGGTCACCGCCGGCGGCAGCGCCGAGGCCGTCATCAAGATGTCCTTCGGCAACCGCATCGGCTTCACCTCCGACGCCCGGCTGGAGCGGGACCCCTTCTGGGTCACCACCCCCGGCGCCATCGTAGCCGAGTGCGACGGCCCCGTGCCCGGCGCCACCCTGCTGGGCTACACCTCCAGTGAGCCCATCGTCTCCCTGCCCAACGACTCCGCCCCCATCGACGAGCTGCTCTCCGTCTCCGAGGGCGTGCTGGAAAACATCTACCCCACCCGCACCGACGCCGCCGGCGACGTGCCCACCCTCAGCTGCGCCGAGCGCTCCCCCGCCGTGTGCCGCCACAAGACCGCCCGGCCCAAGGCCGTCATCCCCGTCTTCCCCGGCACCAACTGCGAGTACGACACCGCCCGGGCCTGCCTCCGGGCCGGCATCGAGCCCGAGATCGTGGTGGTGCGCAACCTCAATTCCGACCTCCTGTCCCAGTCGGCCCAGGCCCTGGAGCAGGCCATCCAGAGCGCCCAGATGATCGTCCTCCCCGGCGGCTTCTCCGGCGGCGACGAGCCCGACGGCTCCGCCAAGTTCATCTGCTCCTTCTTCCGGAACCCCCGCCTCACCGACGCCGTCCACGACCTGCTCAAAAACCGGGACGGCCTGATGCTGGGCATCTGCAACGGCTTCCAGGCCCTCATCAAGCTGGGCCTGGTGCCCTACGGCGAGATCCGGGCCATGGACGAGGGCTGCCCCACCCTGACCTTCAACACCATCGGCCGCCACCAGAGCCGGTACGTCACCACCCGGGTGGCCTCTGTCCAGTCCCCCTGGATGCTCCAGTCCCATGTGGGCGACCTCCACGCCATCCCCATCTCCCACGGCGAGGGCCGCTTCACAGCCCCCCAGGCGGAGCTGGAGCGGCTGATCGCCAACGGCCAGATCGCCACCCAGTACGTGGACGCCTCCGGCGCGGCCTCCATGGACATCGACGCCAACCCCAACGGCTCCCTGGAGGCCATCGAGGGCATCTTCTCCCCCGACGGCCGGGTGTTCGGCAAGATGGGCCACTCCGAGCGCCGGGGCGAGTTCCTGGCCAAGAACATCCCCGGCGACAAGTTCCAGCCCATCTTCGAGAGCGGCGCCGCCTACTTCGCATAAGAGGCGCGGCCTATGGATACGGTACTTACCCCCTCTGAGGCCCTGAAGGCCCTGGAGGACTGCTATGACGAGCTGCTGGCCGCCCTTCCCGACGCCCGGCAGGCGGAGGATACCCGGGGCGTCCTCTCCAACATTTTCTCCGGCCACAGCTATCACCCCGGCCTGGACGCCCTGATGGACAAATACGTCCCCCTTCTCTCCGGCCACGTGGAGGCCCTGGTCCTGGCCGTCCGGGCCCAGCCCGGCCCCGAGGCCCAGGCGGCCGCCCTCCGGGGGCTGGAGCGGCTCCTCTTCTACCCCAAGCCGGCCTCCCCGCCGGAGGAGTTCACCCTGGTGGCTCTGGAGGGCCACGGCCTGTCCCTGGCTCCCCTCCTGGCCCCTGACGCCCAGCGGGATCTGGCCCAGCGGTACGGCAAAAAGACCCCGCCCCGGCGGATGATGCCCAACCAGAAAAAGCTGTGGAAACTCCTGGCTGGGAAATAAACAGAAAAAACGCC
>CAUBHZ010000283.1 GCA_958435885.1 uncultured Intestinimonas sp.
CACCCAGTTCCACGAGACCCGCATGACCCTGGGCATCCACCCCTTCCACTTCGCCTGGAACCTGGAGCCCGGGGAGACCTTCACCGCTCCCGAGGCGGCCATGGTGTTCTCCGCCCGTGGTCTGGGCCACATGAGCCGGCTGTTCCACCGGGCCATCCGCCTCAACCTGTGCCGGGGTCCCTGGAAGGACCAGCGGCGGCCCATCCTCATCAACAACTGGGAGGCCACCCTCTTCCACTTCGACGCCGACAAGATCTTCTCCATCGCCCAGGCCGCCAGCCGGGTGGGGGTGGAGATGATGGTCATGGACGACGGCTGGTTCGGAGAGCGCAACGACGATTTCGGCGGCCTGGGGGACTGGAACGTCAACCAGAAAAAGCTCCCCGGCGGCCTGGCCCCACTGGCAGAGCGCATCAACGGCCTGGGCATGAAGTTCGGCCTCTGGGTGGAGCCGGAGATGGTCAATGAGAACTCCGACCTCTACCGGGCGCACCCCGACTGGGCCTTCCAGGTCCCCGGCCGCCCCCTCACCCGGGGCCGGTACCAGCTGGTGCTGGACCTGACCCGGCCCGAGGTGAGGCAGTACGTGCTGGACAACCTGCGCTCCACCCTGAAGAGCGCCCCCATCGCCTACGTCAAGTGGGACATGAACCGCAGCCTCACCGACGTGTGGAGCGCCGCCCTGCCCGCCCAGCGCCAGGGCGAGGTGTACCACCGCTTCGTGCTGGCGGTCTATGAGATCCTGGAGGCCCTCCACCGGGAGTTCCCCGACCTGCTCATCGAGGGGTGCAGCGGCGGCGGCGGCCGGTTCGACTGCGGCATGCTCTACTACACCCCCCAGATCTGGTGCTCCGACAACACCGACGCCATGGACCGGCTGCGCATCCAGTACGGCACCTCCTTCTGCTACCCCTGCTGCACCATGGGCGCCCACGTCTCCGCCGTGCCCAACGGCCTCACCCACCGCTCCACCCCCTTCCACACCCGGGGCGTGGTGGCCGCCGCCGGCACCTTCGGCTACGAGCTGGACCTCAACGAGCTGACAACTGAGGAGCTGGACCAGGTGAGGGAGCAGATCGCCGCCTTCCGCACCGACTGGGAGCTGGTCATGCGGGGGGACTACTACCGGCTGGGCGACCCCTTCCGGGCCGAGGAGCCCTTCTGCGCCTGGATGCACGTCGCCCCCGACCAGAGCCGGGCCCTGGTGGGGCTGGTCCAGACCCAGCGCCACGCCAATCCCATCCGGCCTCTGCTGCGGCTCAAGGGGCTGGACCCGGACCGGGACTACCGGGTGAACGGCCAGGTCTACGGCGGCGACGAGCTTATGTACGCCGGTCTGGCCCTGCCCTTCCTGGACGAGTGCGAGGCCGTCCAGTACCACATCGAGGCCGTATAAAGGGAGGAACACCACATGGAAAAGGCATGGTGGAAAGAGAGCGTCATCTACCAGATCTACCCCCGCAGCTTCTGCGACTCCAACGGCGACGGCATCGGCGACCTGCCCGGCATCACGCAAAAGCTGGACTACCTGAAGGAGCTGGGGATCAACGTGCTCTGGCTCTCCCCGGTGTACCGCTCCCCCAACGACGACAACGGCTACGACATCAGCGACTACCAGGCCATCATGGACGAGTTCGGCACCATGGCCGACTTCGACGAACTCCTGGCCCAGGCCCATGCGCGGGGGCTGAAGATCGTCATGGACCTGGTGGTCAACCACACCTCCGATGAGCACCCCTGGTTCGTGGAGAGCCGCCGCTCCAGGAATAACCCCAAGCGGGACTTCTACATCTGGCGGGAGGGGAAGGACGGGAAGGAGCCCAACAACTGGGGCTCCTCCTTCTCCGGTCCCGCCTGGACCTTTGACGAGGCCACGGGGATGTACTACCTCCACTGCTTTTCCCCCAAGCAGCCCGACCTCAACTGGGACAACCCGGAGGTGCGGCAGGCGGTCTTTGACATGATGACCTGGTGGTGCGACAAGGGCATCGACGGCTTCCGCATGGATGTCATCTCCATGATCTCCAAGCGGGAGGGCCTGCCCGACGTGCCCACCGGCGGCGCCCCCTACGGACCCTGCAACCTGGGCTGCTGCAACGGTCCCCACGTCCACGAGTACCTTCAGGAGATGCGCCAAAAAGTGCTCTCCCACTACGACCTCCTCACCGTGGGGGAGTGCGCCGGGGTGACCATCGACCAGGCCAAGCAGTACGCCAACGCCCAGGGCACCGAGCTCAACATGGTCTTTCAGTTCGAGCACGTGGACCTGGACGGCGGCGACCCCGCCGTGGGCAAGTGGAGCACCCGGAAGATGGACCTGGTGGCCCTGAAAAAGCTCCTCTCCCGGTGGCAGGATGAGCTGGATGAGGTGGCCTGGAACAGCCTCTACTTCTGCAACCACGACCAGCCCCGCATCGTCTCCCGGCTGGGAGACGACTCCCCCCGATACCGGGAGAGCTCGGCCAAGTGCATCGCCACCTGCCTCCACATGATGCAGGGCACCCCCTACGTCTACCAGGGGGAGGAGCTGGGCATGACCAACGCTCCCTTCGGCTCCATCGAGGACTACCGGGACCTGGAGTCCATCAACGCCTGGCATGACCTCTCCGCCCGGGGCGTCCTGCCGGAGGAGGAGCTGAGGGCCGCCATCGCCTACAAGAGCCGGGACAACGCCCGTACCCCCTTCCAGTGGGACGACTCCCCCAACGCCGGATTCACCACCGGCACCCCCTGGATCATGGTGAACCCCAACTATGTGACCATCAACGCCAAGGAGCAGCTGGGCCGGGCGGACTCGGTGTTCCGCTACTATCAGAAACTCATCGCCCTGCGCCGCACCTCCCCGGACCGTGACCTCATCGTCTACGGCAAATACCATCTGATCCTGCCCGAGGACCCTCAGCTCTTCGTCTACACCCGCACCCTGGGGGACAAGACCCTTCTCACGGTGTGCAACCTCTCCGGCTCCCCGGCGGCCTTCACGCCCCCGGCGGAGCTGACGGGAAAACCCGCCCGCCTCCTCATCGCCAACTGGGAGACTGCCCTCGCCGCCCCGGCGGCCATGACCTTCCAGCCCTGGCAGGCCGCCGTCTGGGTGACGGAGGGCTGAGCGGACACAAAAAGCGCCCGGAGGCTTCGGTCTCCGGGCGCTTCAGCTTGTCGAAAAAGTAGAAATGCCTCAGATTTTGTGCAAGAGCCTCGCAGAG
>CAUBHZ010000284.1 GCA_958435885.1 uncultured Intestinimonas sp.
GTCGGCCATGGCCTGGAAGTCGGGCTGGGGCAGCTGCTCCGCCGCCCGGCGGAGGGAGGTCTCGATCTTGTCTTTCACAGGCGCACCCCCTCTTCGGTGAGATAGCGTTTGAGTTTTTTCAGGGCCCGGTTGTAGCGGGAGAGCACCGTGGACAGGGGCAGGCCCAGGTCCTGGGCGATCTCCCGGTGCTTGAGGCCGGAGACGGCGTGGAGGAGCACCACCTGCCGCTCCTCATCCCCCAGGGTCCTGAGGGCGGCGGCCAGCACCAGCCGGTCGGTGGGGTCGGAGATGTAGGAGAAGCGGGCGTCGTTCTCCAGGTCCTCGGGGGACTGGCCGTCCCGGGACTGGTTCCGCTGCAGGTCCCGGCACAGGTTCCGGGTGATGGTGAAGAGCCAGGCCAGGGGCTTGCCCTGGGGCACATACAGGTGGGCGGCAGCACGGACCTTCAGGTAGACCTCCTGGGTCACGTCCCGGGCGTCCTCCGGGTCCCGCAGGATGGAGAGGGCCAGGGCGTACACCGCCTTCTCCGTCTGGACATAGAGGGCCTCCAGGGCAGACCGGTCCCCCTGCCCCACGCGGGGCAGCAGACCCTCGTCCAGAGACTGGTCGGGGCGGTTGCGCCTGGCCAGCCCCTCCATGGTCATGTAAAGGAACACGCTGGTCCCTCCTTCCTCGCCGCCCTTCGTGCCCGGGAGGCAGCGGCATGCAGGTCCATCATACCACAGAAGGGGAAAAATGGGAAGGGCGGCTGCACCTGTATATCTATAACGAAGGGGGACGGCATTTTATCGCAGGGCGAAAAAAAGACCGCCCATCCGGACGGTCTTTGCCTGTCAGGAGAGGAAGACGGCCACCAGGGGCTCCTCCGGCGCGGGGCAGGGCTCCGCCGGGAGGACAGTGATATCCCCCTCGGACAGGGTCTCCTCCTCCGTGGGCGGCGTCACGGTGATGACGTCTCCTTCACGCTCCTCCGGCTGGACAGAGGGGCAGGTGATGGAAAAGCCGGGGTCACGGGCCAGCCACTCCTCCGGCACCGGCAAGGCAAAGCCGCACAGCGCCCCCAGAGCCAGGCAGGCGCAGACCACGGCGCCCGCCCTCCAAAGTTTCCGCAGGACCATTTCAGAACCCTCCCTTTTTCTGTTTCTTACCCCTTTGGACGAAGGGAAAAGAAAAAGGTTCCGGGGAATGGGTTTGGCAGGAAAGGGGCGGAAGGAAAAAAACGGCCCGCTCCGCCCGGAAGGGGCGGGAGCGGACCGTTTTTTGTCCTCACATGATGTCGCTGTCCACGGTGATGTTGTCGGTGCCGTGCTCCTCGAACTCGGCGATATAGGCGTCGATGCGGGAGGCCAGCTCCTCGTAGTTGCTGTCGTCGATGGGCACGTCGTCCATGTCCCGGCGGGCCAGGTCCTCGGCCAGAATGTCGAAGAAGACGTTGTCCTCGTAGTCCATGATGGCCTCATGGATGCCTCCCTCGGCAAAGGCCCGGGAGGGGATGACCTCTCCGTTGTAGACCTCGGCCAGGACGGACATGCCCTCCTCTTTGGCCTTGGAGAAGAGAAGGCTCTCCACCTCGTCGTAGTCGGGGATCCGGTCGTCGCCCCGGGTGGAGTTGAGGACCCAATTCCCGATATACACCATATCCAGCAGCCGCCGGTACTGTTTCCGCGTCAATTCCAGCTTCATGGTTGAGACCCTCCTTTACAGGCAGCGCGCAGGCGCTGTGACGGATGGACCGGGCCGGACGGGGTCCGGCGGGGTCGCGGAGCCGGAGTGCCCTCCGGCAGATAACATTATAGTATATTTTCTCCACTTGTCAAAGGGTACTGCCGGGAAGGGCCGTGGAAAATCCCACTTGTTTTTCCCCGGCGTTTCGCATATGATAGTTTCTGCTGGACTGCCGGCGGCCCGGAGCCTCCAAAGGGGGCAGCGCGGGTCGGACGGCGGCGAATGTTTGCTGCGGCGGGAGGTCTTTTTGTGGATAATCGGCCCATTGGCGTCTTTGATTCTGGTCTGGGCGGCCTGACGGCGGTGCGGGAGCTTCAGCACCTGCTGCCGGGGGAGGACATCATCTATTTCGGCGACACCGGGCGGGTGCCTTACGGCGGCCGCTCCAGGGACACCATCATCCGCTATGCCCGGCAGGACGTGGCCTTTCTGCGGACCTTCGACCTGAAGGCCATCGTCATCGCCTGCGGCACAGTGTCCACCACGGCGCTGGACGTGCTCACGGCGGAGAACGACATCCCGGTGTGGGGCGTGGTGGAGCCCGCCGCCCGGGCGGCGGCTCAGGCCACCCGGAACGGCAAAGTGGGGCTCATCGGCACCCAGGCCACCATCCGCAGCGGCGCCTACGAGCGGCGCATCGCCCAGGGGGCGCCCCAGATCCAGGTCATGGCGGCGGCCTGCCCCCTCTTCGTGCCCCTGGTGGAGAACGGCCGGTTCCGGCGGGGGGACATCGTGGCTGAGACGGTGGTGGGGGAGTACCTGGAGCCCTTCCGGGCAGCGGGAGTGGACACCCTGGTGCTGGGCTGTACCCACTACCCCCTGCTCACCGAGATCATCGGCGACTACATGGGGCCGGAGGTCAAGCTCATCGACGTGGGCCGGACCTGCGCCGACGCCGTGGCCCGGCACCTGGCGGACCTGGACGCCCTGAGCGGTCCCGGCCGGACGGGGGAGAGCCGCTACTACGTCAGCGACAGCGCGGAGGACTTCTCCCGCCTGGCCTCGGTCTTCCTGCGGCGGGACGTGGAGGAGTCGGTGACCCAGGTGGATATCTGGAAGTATTGACCGAAAAAAGGGGGGCAAACCCCGCCGGAAGTGCAAAATTGTGGAAGGCGCCTCTTTACATCGGGATACACTTATTATATAATAGCCGCCGTCCCCCGCGGCGGCACCGCGGGGTCGAATTCTGCGTGGATACCGAGGTAATTACCCAATGGATAAAAGCGTGATCATTTCCATCAAAGGGGTCCAGAGCACCGAGGGAGAGCAGCCGGAGGTCATCGAGCTGGTCACCGAGGGCAAGCTGCTGGACTGCGGCGATGCCGGTTATACTCTGACCTATCAGGAGAGCCAGCTCACCGGGCTGGAGGGCACCCTCACCACCTTCCAGGTGGAGCCCGACTGCATTACCCTGATGCGGGTGGGGGAGGTCAACTCCCAGA
>CAUBHZ010000285.1 GCA_958435885.1 uncultured Intestinimonas sp.
GACGGTGCTGGTGCACAATGGGGGCGTAAAGACGGGCCGCCGGATTCCTATTTGGAGCCACCTAACCCGCACGGGAGCCCCTTTTTCTTTGGATTCCAAAAACCGTTCTTTTTCCAGCAGGGAAAAAGAAACGGGTTTTGACCGTTCCTTGAGGAACCACGCAGCCCACCCTCATCCATCATTTGCTTTGCAAATGCCACCTTCCCCCTTCCAGGGGGAAGGCTTTTGAGGGGAGCGCCCCACAAAAAGGAATATGATTTCCGGACAGAAAATGGCCGCGGACATAGTCCGCGGCCTTTTAAGCGTCGCTTAGAGCTTGACCACCCAGCCGTGGGGGTCGGGCTGCGTGCCCCACTGGATGCCGGTGAGGGTGTCGTAGAGCTTCTGGGTGACAGGGCCGATCTTGCCGCCGTTGACCACCACGTGCTGGTCCTCCCAGCCCATCTCGCCGATGGGGGAGACCACGGCGGCGGTGCCTGTACCCCAGGCTTCGTCCAGCTTGCCGGCCTTGGCGGCGTCGAAGAGCTCCTGGGCAGTGATGAGCCGCTCCTCCACGTCATAGCCCCAGTCCTTCAGCAGCTGGATGCAGGAGCGGCGGGTGATGCCGGGCAGCACGGAGCCGGTGAGCATGGGGGTGACGATCTTGCCGTCGATCTTGAACATGACGTTCATGGAGCCCACTTCTTCGATGTACTTGCGGTGGACGCCGTCCAGCCACAGCACCTGGGCGTAGCCCTGCTCCTCGGCCCGCTCACCGGCCCGGATGGAGGCGGCGTAGTTGCCGCCGCACTTGGTGTAGCCGGTGCCGCCCTTGACGGCGCGGACGTCGTCGGACTCCACGTAGATCTTCACCGGGTTGATGCCGGCGGCGTAGTAGGCGCCCACGGGGCCGGTGATGATGCAGAAGAGGTAGCTGTGGGACGCGTGGACGCCCAGGCTGGCGTCGGTGGCGATGATGAAGGGGCGGATGTAGAGGCTGGTGCCGGGCAGGTCGGGCACCCACTCCTTGTCCACCGTTACCAGGGTCTTCACGGCCTCCACGAAGTCCTCCTCGGGGATGGGGGGGATGCACAGGCGCTCGCAGGAGTCCTTCAGACGCCGGGCGTTGTCGATGGGGCGGAAGAGCTGGACGGTGCCGTCGGCGGTGCGGTAGGCCTTCAGGCCCTCAAAGACCTCCTGGGCGTAATGGAATACCATGGCGGAGGGGTCCAGGGTAAAGGGACCGTAAGGTACGACCCGGGGGTCGTGCCAGCCCTGGCCCTTGTCATAGTTGAGCAGGAACATGTGGTCGGAAAAAACCTTGCCGAAGCCCAGACCGTGGGCGTCGGGTTTGGCCGCGGGATGATCGGTGCGCTGGATCTTGATCTCCTCCATGGTGGATGCCTCCCTAAAAAATGCAGTGGGCCTCGAGGAGGCGGACGGAGGCCCGCCAGTCTCGCCGGGACCGATATTAAGGATGATTATAGCAGTATTACTACTTTAAAGCAATAGAGAATCTGACGGAAATCACCGGAAATTTTCCCCCGGATGCCGTCATCCTTCCACCGCGTGTGGAAAAATATCCGGGGAAGCGGGACAAAGCCTGTGCCGCCGTGCTTGTAATCCACGGTCCCATCTGCTATAATGTTTGGCACGGAACGAAACCGGACGCGATGCGGGAAGTGGCTTGCGGGGCCTGCCTGCGCTGTGGGCGCAAGGCCTTTGGGCGGAAGTGGCCCAGGAGGTCTTGCGCCTTCTGTACTTTCGTGTCCGTGCGAGGAGGTGCGCCTTTGAAGAACAACAAGCTGTCCCGGCTGCTGGAGCCCAGTCTGGGCCTGTATCTGGCCTGCCTGGTCCTCTTTGCCCTGGCCTCCGCCTTATTCTCCGTCCCCCTGGCGGTCATCGAGGGGGTGGTGGTGGTCATCCTCTACCTCTATCTCCGCCGCAGCAACAGTATCCGCAAACGGGAGATGCTCCGCTATATCGAGTCGGTCACCGCCAACATGGACGTGGCCACCCGGGACACCATGATCAACTCCCCCCTGCCCATGGTCATCTTCCACCCGGACACCGACGAGATCATCTGGTCCAACGAGCGGTTCCTCCAGCTCACCGATGGCAGGGAGCACCTCTTTGACACCAGCCTCTCCGCCCTGGTGCCCGGCTTCGACACCCGGTGGCTCCTGGAGGGCAAGAGCGTCTGCCCCGGCGAGGTGGTGCTGGACGACCGGCGGTTTTTGGTCTACGGCTCCCTGGTCCGCTCCGAGGAGAAACGGCCCAGGGCGGCCATGCTGGCCACCACCTACTGGGTGGAGATCACCGAGTACGCCCGGGTGAAGGAGGAGTTTTTCGCCTCCCAGCCCGTGGTGGCCATCCTGCTGCTGGACAACTACGAGGACGCCATGAAGAACACCGACGAGGCCGCCCGTGCCGCCCTGCGCAGCGAGATCGACAAGCGCCTGGCGGCCTGGGTCCACCCCACCGGCGGCCTCTTCATCCGCTACGACCGGGACCGCTACCTCTTCGTCTTTGAGGAGCGCTACCTCAAGCACTTCCAGGAGACCAAGTTCGACGTGCTGGACGCCATCCACGACATCCCCGCCGCCGGTGCGGTGCCCGCCACACTGTCCATCGGCGTGGGCAAGGACGCCCCCGGCTTCCACGAGCTCTTCGAGTACGCCTCCCTCTCCATCGAGATGGCCCTCTCCCGGGGCGGCGACCAGGCGGTGGTGAAGAACAAGTTCAACTTCGAGTTCTACGGCGGCCGGAACAAGGAGATGGAAAAGCGCACCAAGGTTAAGAGCCGGGTCATGGCCAACGCCCTGGGGGAGCTCATCGCCGACTCCTCCTACGTCTTCGTCATGGGCCACAAGTTCCCCGACCTGGACTGCATCGGCGCCTGCGCCGGCGTGTGCGCCATTGCCCGGAAGAAGGGGGTACCCGTCCGCATCATCAAGGAGGGGGGCGCCAACCCCGCCGCCGACATGGCGGAGAAGCTCTCCCAGGTGCCCGAGTACAAGGAGGCCTTCCTCTCCCCCCAGGACGCCATCGTCCTGGCCGACCCCCGCACCCTGCTGGTGGTGGTGGACACCAACCGGCCCGAGCAGGTCATGAGCCAGGACCTGCTGGAGTGCTGCACCCGGGTGGCCGTCATCGACCACCACCGCCGGGCGGCCTCCTA
>CAUBHZ010000286.1 GCA_958435885.1 uncultured Intestinimonas sp.
GTGGAGCGCATGATGCGCGACGCCAAGATCACCCAGATCTACGAGGGCACCAACGAGATCCAGAAGCTGGTCATCAGCGGTCAGCTCTTCCGCTGAGTCTCATCGCCACCGACTCCTTCCTTTCTTCGCCCAATACATACCCAACATACACCCCAACACACTTTCCCCAGCACCGTGGCCGGACGATCCCGATCAGATCGTCCGGCCATATTTTATGCCCCGCCCAAAGTGGCGGCGCACCCGTGCCTTTGCACACATTGCACGATTATATGGTCAAAAACGGGGTGAATCTTGGTTTGACAAATTGGTCCTACCGTTTTACAATCTTGTGCAAGATTCAAAATCCGGAGATGAGGTCTCATGAAGATCATTATACAAATTGCCATCATTTTTTCCATATGCTGGGTCAGCCAGATCATTGAGGCCCTGCTTCCCATCGCCTTCCCCGCCAGCGTCATCGGCATGGTCCTGCTGCTGCTCCTGCTGCTGTCCGGGGTTCTGCGTGTGGACCACATCCGGGAAAAATCCGATTTCCTGCTCTCCAACATGGCCTTCTTTTTCATCCCCGCCGGAGTGAGCGTCATCAACTATTTTGACGTGCTGGCCAGCGCCCTGCTGCCGCTCCTGGTGATCTGCGTGGTGAGCACCGTCCTCACCTTTGCGGTCACCGCCTATGCCGTCCGCCTCACCCGCCTTCTCATGGATCGGAGGAAAGCCTGATGTCTGAACTGTTTTCGTCCCCTTTTTTCGGTATCTCCCTAAGCATTCTGGCCTTTCTCATCGGGGTCCAGGTCCGCAGGCGGACCGGCCTGGAGCTATGCAATCCGCTGCTCATCGCCATCGTGCTGGTGTCCGCCGTGCTGCTGGTCTGCCGGATCCCCTACGAGGCCTATGACCAGGGCGGCGCCGTCATCAACATGTTCCTCGCCCCCGCCACCGCCTGCCTGGCGGTGTCCATCTACACCCGCATCCAGCTGCTCAGGGAGAACTGGCTCCCCATTCTGGTGGGCTGCACCGTGGGTTCCCTCACTTCAATGGGCAGCATCTACGGCCTGTGCCGGCTGTTCCGGCTGGACCAGACCATCATGGTCTCCCTGCTGCCCAAGTCGGTGACCACCCCCATCGCCATCGGCGTGTCTCAGAGCCTGGGCGGCATCCAGGCCATCACCGTGGTGGCGGTCATCATCACCGGCATCCTGGGCAGCATTCTGGCCCCTCTGCTGGTCAAGGTCTTCCGGGTCAGCGACCCGGTGGCCGCCGGCCTGGCCATCGGCGCCTGTTCCCACGCCGTGGGCACCTCCAAGGCCCTGGAGCTGGGCGAGACCGAAGGCGCCATGAGCGGCCTGGCCATCGGCGTGTGCGGCATCCTCACCGTGCTCTTCTCCCTGCTCATCACCCCGTAACATGCAAAGACCGCCCCGGCTGCAACAGCCGGGGCGGTCTTTTTGTTTTACCGCATGGTCAGCCACATGACCCAGATGAGGACCAGAACGAAGAGGGTCATGCCCGGGTTCACCCAAAAGTGTCCCCAGCTCTCCCCGTCCCCCCAGCCGATCCGGCCGGCGCAGTCGATCAGCTCAGCGCGGCGGCGGAAGAAGGTCCAGTAGAGGGCCCACAGCATGGACACCAGCACCAGCATGGCCAGAGCCAGGTTTCCCGTCTCCCCGAAGAGCCCGGCCAGGGGCAGGAGACCGGCGGAGACGAAGTTCACCCCGGCGTGGAGGAGCATACAGCCCCTGAGGTTTCCGGTGTAGAGGAAGATCCCTCCCAGCACCAGGCCCACGGCGAAGGCGTAGAGCATCTGATAGAGGTTGCCGTGGACCAGGGCAAAGAGGAGGGCGGAGGCGCACAGGGCAAAGCCGTCGCCCCAGGGCCGCAGCCGCCGGAGCAGCATGCCCCGGAAGCACAGCTCCTCGCACAACGGAGCCAGCAGGCAGCTATAGACCAGGTTGAAGGCCACGGGCAGGTCACCCATGGCGTCCACGGGGTTGGGGATGGGTGTGCCGCCCCGCAGACCGGTCAGGACATCCATCAGGGAGAGAGTGACCATGTTGGCGATGTAGAGCCAGCCCATGGCCAGCAGCCACAGCCCCACCCAGGTCTCCATGCTCAGCTGCCGCCGGTCCGGGTCCGGCCGTTCCACCGGGATGGTCCGCAGCACCAGCATGGCCGCCGGGAAACCGATGCCGTAGGTGGTCACGGCGGAGATGAGGTAGAGGACCATGGTGTCCTCCAGCAGGGCGGGCGCCGCCATCAGGAGCAGATACTGCAGCAGGAGCTGACCTCCCACCGGCAGAGCGATCATGAGCAGCAGCGCCGCTCCCACCCGGGAGAAGGTGCGTCGGTACCGCCGGGCCTCGTCCCCCGTCAAAAATTCCCAGAGCTCCTCCATATCGGCGCTCCCCCTTTTTCCATATCATAGGTAAAAAGCGGACCCCGGCACAAGCCGGGGCCCGCCGCATATCGATTATTTTATCACTTGATGGTCTTGGTGTCCACTTCCTCGTGGAGCTTGGCGGCGAAGTCGGCGCAGCTCATGGCGCCCAGGTCCTCGCCGGTACGGTGCCGGACGGAGACGGTCTGGTTCTCCATATCCCGGTCGCCCACCACCAGCATATAGGGGATCTTCTCCATGGTGGCCTCGCGGATCTTCTTGCCGATCTTCTCGCTGCGGTGGTCCACCTCCACCCGGAAGCCCTGGGCCTCCAGATCCTTGGCCACCTGGTCGGCGTACTCGGCGGCCCGGTCGGTGACGGGCAGGACCTTCACCTGAACGGGGGCAAGCCAGGCGGGGAAGGCGCCGGCGAAGTGCTCGGTGATGACGCCGATGAAGCGCTCAATGGAGCCCAGCACCACGCGGTGGAGCATGACGGGGCGGTGCTTCTGGCCGTCCTCGCCGGTGTACTCCAGCTCGAAGCGCTCCGGCAGCTGGGAGTCCAGCTGGACGGTGCCGCACTGCCAGGTCCGGCCCAGGGAGTCGGCCAGATGGAAGTCCAGCTTGGGGCCGTAGAAGGCGCCGTCGCCCTCGTTGATCTCGAACTCCTTGCCCATCTCGGTAATGGCCTCTTTCAGGATGTCCTGGTTGTGCTCCCACTGCTCCACGGTGCCGATGTGGTCCTCGGGCATGGTGGACAGCTCGATCTTGTAGGGCAGGCCG
>CAUBHZ010000287.1 GCA_958435885.1 uncultured Intestinimonas sp.
GTGGGTGATATCGTAGTTCCCGGCGTACAGGCCGCTAACGAAGCCCTTCAGGAACTCGTAATCCTTCATATCGTAGTGGCTGGCTTCCACCAGACGGATCTTATAATTGATGTCATAGGTGAGCTTGGGGCCGCGCTCGATGCACACCACGTTGCCGTGCTCGCTCTGGACGGCGGTATTGATGAGGTCGATCATCTGCTTGGTCTTGCCGGTACCCTTGACCCCCATGATCACTCTAACCATATCGATCACTCCTTACATTGTCCGCCGGAGCGGTCCTCCGGCCTATGTCCTTATGTTATCATTTTTACGCCGGGATTTCAACTCATTTACACAAGTTCACGAAAAATTCACGGCGGTATCCCTTACCATTTAGGCGCTTTTTATCCAACGCCGATGGACGGGAGAGCATGCTTACAGCCGGGCTTCCAGCTCGGCCTTGCGGTCTTCATATCCCGGCTTACCCAGGAGGGCGAACATGTTTTTCTTGTACGCCGCCCCACGGGATGTGCCATCCCGTGGGGGACCCCGAAGATGCCATCTGCTCGGGCAGAGTGAATCTGCCCGGCATCAAGGTTTTGCCTGCGGCAAAACGCTTGGTGTGGAGGCGTGCAAGCTTACAGTCTTGCCTCCAGCTCGGCCTTTCGGTCCTCATACCCTGGTTTGCCCAGGAGGGCGAACATATTCTTTTTATAAGCCTCCACGCCGGGCTGGTCGAAGGGGTTCACGCCCAGCAGGTAGCCGGACAGGCCGCAGGCGTACTCGAAGAAATAGATGAGCTGACCCACGGTGCGCTCGTCCCGGGCGTCGGCCTCCACCACCAGGTTGGGCACGCCGCCGTCCACGTGGGCCAGCAGGGTGCCCCGCATGGCCTGCTCGGCCACGAACTGGAGGGGCTTGCCGGAGAGGAAGTTGAGGCCGTCCACGTTGTCGGGGTCGTCGGGGATGGTGATGGTGCGGCGGGACTTCGTAAACTTCACCACGGTCTCCAGCAGGATGCGCTGGCCCTGCTGGATGTACTGACCCATGGAGTGGAGGTCGGCGGTGAACTCCACGCTGGCGGGGAGGAGGCCCTTGCCCTCCTTGCCCTCGCTCTCGCCGTAGAGCTGCTTCCACCACTCGGCGAAGAAGCGGAAGGAGGGCTCGTAGCCCACCAGCAGCTCCACCGCCTTGCCGGCGTCGTAGAGGGCGTTCCGGGCGGCGGCGTACTGCCAGGCGATGTTGTCGGCGCCGGGCTGGGCCAGGGCGTTCATGGCCTCGGCGGCGCCGGCCATCAGGGCCTCGATGTCCACACCGGCCACGGCGATGGGCAGCAGGCCCACGGCGGTGAGGACGGAGTACCGGCCGCCCACGGCGTCGGGCACCACGAACTCCTCATAGCCCTCGGCGTCGGCCAGACCCTTCAGGGCGCCCTTGTGGGCGTCGGTGGTGGCGTAGATCCGCTTCCGGGCCTCCTCCTTGCCGTACTTGGCCTCCAGCAGGCCCTTGAAGACCCGGAAGGCCACGGCGGGTTCGGTGGTGGTACCCGACTTGGAGATGATGTTGATGGACCAGTCCTTGCCTTCCAGGTAGTCCATGAGGTCGCCCATGGCGTCGGTGGACAGGCCGTTGCCGGCGAAGAAGATCTCGGGCTTGTTGGGGGCGAGCTTGTGGTCGGCGGAGCCCAGCAGCTCGATGACGGCCCGGGCGCCCAGATAGGAGCCGCCGATGCCGATGACCACCAGTACGTCGGAATCGGAGCGGATCTTCCTGGCGGCGGCCTGGATGCGGGCGAACTCCTCCTTGTCATACTCCTCCGGCAGGTGGACCCACCCGGTGAAGTCGCCTCCGGGGCCGTTGTGCTCGGCCAGCATGACCCGGGCCTTCTCCAGAGCCTCCATGCGGCTGGAGAGGAAGTCCTGGGGCAGGAAGGAACTTGCGTTGGAAAGGTCAAGTTTCAGCATATCGAAAACCTCCTGGATTTTGATTTTGCTCTTTAGGGCCATTATAGCACAGCCTGTCCACGGATGCCAGAAAAAAGTGTCTCTTGAAAAAGAGACACTTTTTTAAAGGAAATCAAATCAGGAGCGGTCCTCATAGGACCCGTAAAACACTTTCTGCGCCTCAAAGCGGTCGATGGGCTCCTTGGCCTTGTCCGGGTGGCCCAGAGCGGCCACGCCCAGGGGGACGATGTGGCTGGGGGCGGCCAGGTCGGTCTGGACGGCCACGATGCGTCTGGGGTCCGGGTGGATACCGATCCACAGCCCGCCCAGACCCATGTCAGCGGCCTCCACCAGGATGTTCTCCATGGAGGCGGCGCAGTCCTGGACCCACCAGGGATTGAGGGGGTCCACCTGAGCGGCCTGACGCAGGTCGGCGCACACGGTGATGGCGGCGGCGGCGGTCTTGAGGGCAAAGGCGTTGGGGTGGACCTGGATGAGGGTGGGCAGACTGCCCTGGCCTTTGGAGACGAAAAAGAGGCGGTTCTGGCTGTTCTTGGCGCAGGCGGCGGCCATACCGGCCCGGAGCAGCTGTTCGATCTGGGCGTCGGTGAGGGGCTCGTCGGTGAATTTGCGGATACTGCGGCGATGGAAAATAGCGTCCATGATGTACCTCCTGTTTTAAAAAAGGCCCCACCAGCACCACGCTGATGAGGCCAAAGATCACAAAATACGCTCAGTTTTTCAGACTCTGCATGGGGGCGGGGATGCGGCCGCCGCGCTGGATGAAGGCGGAGGAGCCGAAGGGGTGGACGGGCATGACGGGGGCGGAGCCCAGCAGCCCGCCGAACTCCACCGTGTCCCCCACGGTCTTGCCGGGGGCGGGGATGATGCGCACGGCGGTGGTCTTGGAGTTGACCATACCGATGGCGGCCTCGTCGGCGATGATGGCGGAGATGGTCTCGGCGGTGGTGTCGCCGGGGACGGCGATCATGTCCAGGCCCACGGAGCACACGCAGGTCATGGCCTCCAGCTTGTCCAGGTGGAGGGCGCCGGAGGCGGCGGCCGCGATCATGCCCTCGTCCTCGGAGACGGGGATGAAGGCGCCGGACAGGCCGCCCACGTGGGAGGAGGCCATGACGCCGCCCTTCTTGACGGCGTCGTTAAGGAGGGCCAGGGCGGCGGTGGTGCCGTGGGTGCCGCAGACCTCCAGGCCCATCTCCT
>CAUBHZ010000288.1 GCA_958435885.1 uncultured Intestinimonas sp.
GCACCTTCACCGCCGGCGGCATCAAGACCCATGTGGAGGACGGCAAGCTGGTCATCGACCAGGAGGGCCGCGAGCAGAAGATGATCGACACCGTGGAGCAGATCACCTTCTCCGGCGCCTACGCCAACAAGACCGGTCAGCCCGTCAAGTACATCACCGAGCGCGCCGTCTTCGAGCTGCGCCCCGACGGCGTCTATCTCACCGAAGTGGCGCCCGGCATCGACGTACAGACCCAGATCCTCGACCTCATGGGCTTCACGCCCAAGATGGAAGAGGGCGGACCCAAGCTCATGGATGAGCGCATCTTCCACGACGGCCTCATGGGCCTGAAGTGAGTCCAGCGCCTGGGGCTCCGGCCTCCGGAGCCCCCCTTCCTTCGGGAGCGGCCCCGCTCCCGAACCCGTTCCATCATGCTGAGACTGAGATAGAAAGGGGACTTTCCTTTGAACTGGGGAATCCTGATCCTATTCATCGCCATCATCCTGTTCGGTGTGCTGGCTTTCCGCGGTATTTCCGCGCTGATCCTGGCTCCGCTGGTCACCTGCTTCGTCCTGATCTTCGCCCCCATCTTCGCGGGACAGAACATCGCCATCCTGGACGGTCTGAAGACGCAGTTCATGCCCGCTGCCGCCAACTACGTCTCCAGCTACTTCCTGGTGTTCTTTGTGGGCGCCATCTTCGGCGCCGTCTACCAGTTTACCGGCGCCGCGAAATCCATTGCCAAATGGCTGGCCGGTATGTGCCAGGGTAAATTCGTGGCTCCCATCATCATGTGCATCACCGGCCTGCTGACCTACGGCGGCATCTCCGGCTTCGTGGTCTTCTTCGTCATCTACCCCATCGCCCTTCAGATGTTCCGCTCTGTCAACCTGACCCGCCGCCTGATCCCCGCCGCCATCTCCGCCGGCTGCTGGACCTGGTCCATGTACGGCCCTGGCTCCCCCTCCATCCAGAACGTCATCCCCATCGACATCCTGGGCACCACCCCCACCGCCGCTTTCGTGCCCTCTCTGATCGCCACCGTGGCCTCCTTCGTGATGATCTTTGTGTGGCTGGAGTACCGTGCCCGCTCCTTCTCCAAGCGGGGCTTCTACTTCCATGATGACCGCATGCGGACCCAGCTCTCCCCCGAGGAGCTGCAGGAGGACGACCCCAACGAGAGCCTCCCCAACCCCATCGTGGCCCTCATCCCCATCATCGTCATCCTGGTCCTCTTCAACGTGCCCCTCTTCAACGGCGCCGGTCTCCCTGTTGAGACCTCCGTGTTCGCCGGCGTGGTGCTGGCCGTCATCCTCTTCTTCCCCCGCATCGAGGGCGGCATCAATGGCTGGGTCAAGGTGTTCAACAAGGGCGCTGCCGACTCCGGCGTGTCCATCCTGAACACCGCCATCGTCGTCGGCTTCGGCGGCGTGGTCCAGAATACCCAGGGCTTCACCGACCTGGTTGCCAGCCTCCAGAAGCTGGAGATGAACCCCCTGATCTTCGTCATGATCACCGTGGCCGTGTGCGCCGGTGCCTGCGGCTCCGCCTCCGGCGGTATGGGCGTGGCCTTCAACGCCCTGAAGGACGTCTACGCCGCCCTGGGCGCCAACTTCGAGTACGTCCACCGCATCGGCGCCATCGCCGCCGGTACCCTGGACACCCTGCCTCACCAGGGCGCTCAGATCACCCTGCTGGGCATCTGCAAGTGCACCCACAAGGAGGCCTACTTCGACATCGCCATCACCCAGATCGCCATCCCCTTCATCACCTGCTTCATCTTCATCGCTCTGGCTTCCATGGGTATGTAACATACTTTGTGCCAAAAAACAGGAGACGACACACGTCGTCTCCTGTTTTTTTATACAAATTTTCCGCTTCAAAAATGTGGATATTTTCATCTTGACATTGTCGCCGCGGGGTGTTACATTGTAATCACAATAGTTCTGTATCAAAACTATTTTTATTAAGAACTACTGTCCCCTTGCTTCGACCACCCATCCATTTTTCCCACCACACACGTATCCATCAACCATCGTCAAATGAAAGGATGTGCTGACCATGAACTTTACCCTCACACAAGACCAGCAGCAGATCCAGCAGCTCGCCCGCGAGTTTGCGGAGAAGGATCTTCTCCCCGGCGTTCTGGCACGGGACGAGAGCAGCGAGTTCCCCCTGGAGGCCTTCAAAAAGCTGGGCAAGACCGGTATCTACGGCCTCCCCTATCCCACCGAGGTGGGCGGTCTGGGCGGCAGCTATCTGAGCTACATCCTGGCCGTGGAGGAGATCTCCAAGGTGGACGCCTCCTTCGGCATCGCCTTCTCCGTGGACACCTCCCTCTACGGCGGCAGCATCATGAATTCCTCCGCCCCCGAGGCCATCAAGGAGAAATTCCTGGCTCCCATCACCTACGGTGAGAAGATCGGCTCCTTCGGCCTCACCGAGCACACCGCCGGCTCCGACGCCGCCGGTCAGCGCACCGTGGCCACCAAGGACGGCGACAGCTACATCATCAACGGCTCCAAGTGCTTCAACACCAACGGCCCTCTGGCCGACTACACCGTCATCTACTGCCTCACCGATCCCGCTCTGGGCACCAAGGGCATGGCCGCCTTCGTGGTGGAGAAGGGCACCCCCGGCTTCACCGTCGGCAAGGTGGAGAACAAGATGGGCATCCGTTCCGCCCACGTGTCCGACATGCACCTGGACAACGTCCGCGTCCCCGCTGAGAACATGATCGCCCAGCCCGGCGAGGGCTTCAAGCTGGCCATGAAGACCCTGGACGGCGGCCGCATCGGTGTGGCTGCCCAGGGCCTGGGCATCGCCAAGGGCGCCTTCGAGATCGCCCGGAAGTATATGATGGAGCGCCAGCAGTTCGGCAAGCCCATCTGCAAGCAGCAGTACCTGGCCTTCAAGATGGCCGAGCTCCAGACCAAGATCCAGGCCGCCGAGCTGCTGCTCTACAAGGCCGCCATCTGCAAGGAGGAGGGCCAGCCCTACACCGTGCCCGCCGCCATGGCCAAGATGACCTGCACCAACGTGGCCATGGAGGTCACCACCGAGGCGGTCCAGCTCCTGGGCGGCAACGGCTACATGAAGGACTACCACGTGGAGCGCATGATGCGCGACGCCAAGATCACCCAGATCTACGAGGGCACCAACG
>CAUBHZ010000289.1 GCA_958435885.1 uncultured Intestinimonas sp.
CGGATGGTGGCCTTGGACAGTTCCACCGCAGCGGCAGCGTCCAGCAGGTCCGACTTCATCAGCACGATGTCGGCGCTCTCGATGGCCACGTCGGTGCCAGCACCGATGGCCAAGCCCACGTCGGCCCGGGCCAGCGCCGGGGCGTCGTTGATGCCGTCCCCCACCATGGCCACCTTCTTGCCCTGATCCTGGAGCTGCTTCACCTTGCGCTCCTTGTCCTGGGGGAGCACCTCCGCCATCACCTGGGAGACGCCCAGCTGTGCGCCGATGGCGCCGGCGGTGCGCTGGTTGTCGCCGGTGAGCATGATGACGTCGATCCCCAGCCGCCGGAAGGCGGCTACCGCTTGGGCGCTGGTAGGCTTGGGGGTGTCGGCCACAGCCACCAGGCCAAGCACCCGGTGCTCGTCGGCAAAGTAGAGGGGGGTCTTGCCCTGGGCGGCCAGCTCCTCGGCCCGTGCGGGGAAGGAGCCCAGCTCCACCCCGGCCTCCTCCATCATGGCGCGGTTGCCGCCCATGCAGGTGCGGTCTCCCAGGGCGGCCCGGACGCCCCGGCCGTGGACGGCGGTGAACCCGCCCACCGAGGTGATGGGGAGGCCACGCCTTCTGCTCTCCTCCACGATAGCGGCGGCCAGGGGGTGCTCCGAGGGGCCCTCCAGGCAGGCGGCCAGGATGAGCAGGCCTTCCTCGTCCATGTCCTCGCCCGGCAGGATGTCGGTGACCACCGGCCTGCCCTGGGTCAGGGTGCCGGTCTTGTCCAGTACCACGGTATCCACCAGATGGAGGGTCTCCAGGGCCTCAGCGGATTTGATGAGGATGCCCTGCTCCGCTCCCTTCCCGGTGCCCACCATGATGGCCACGGGGGTGGCCAGACCCAGGGCGCAGGGGCAGGAAATGACCAGCACGGCCACGCCCGCGGTGAGGGCGGAGGTGGCGCTGCCAGTGGCGAACCACCAGGCCCCGGCAGCGATGGCGGCGATGACCATGACGGTGGGGACAAAGACGCCGGCCACCTTGTCGGCCAGCTTGGAGATGGGGGCCTTGGAGGAGGAGGCTTCCTCCACCAGCCGGATCATCTGGGCCAGGGTGGTGTCCTCGCCCACCCGGCTGGCCTCAAAAACGAAGTAGCCGGAGCGGTTGATGGAAGCGGCGGCCACCTTGTCCCCGGGGCCTTTGTCCACGGGGAGGGACTCGCCGGTGAGGGCGGATTCGTCCACGGCGGAGCTGCCCTCCACAATGACACCGTCCACCGGGATGGACTGGCCGGGGCGGACGGCTACCCGGTCGCCCACCCGGACCTCCTCCACCGGGATCTCTGCCTCGGCCCCGTCCCGCAGGACGGTAGCCGTCTTGGGGGCCAGGTCCATCAGGCGGGAGATGGCCTGGGAGGTCTTGCCCTTGGAGCGGGTCTCCAGGAACTTGCCCAGGGTGATGAGGGTGAGGATCATGCCGGCGGACTCGAAGTACAGGTCCATATGGTACTGCTCCACCCGGGCCATGTCCCCGTGGCCCAGGCCGTAGCCGATCTGGTAAATGGCAAAGACGCCATAGATCACAGCCGCGATGGAGCCCACAGCGATGAGAGAGTCCATGTTGGGGCCGCCGTGGAGCAGGGAGCGGAAGCCGTTTTTGTAGTACTTGTCGTTGATATACAGGATAGGCAGGGTGAGCAGGAGCTGGGTAAAGGCGAAGGATATGGCGTTCTCGTGACCCACCAGGAAAGCGGGGAGGGGGGCGCCCATCATGTGCCCCATGGAGATATAGAACAGGGGGATCAGGAAGAGAAAGGAGAGGATGAGGCGGCGCTTCATAGAGGAGAGCTCCGCTTCCATCTGGGCCTCCGGCCTCTTAGCGGCTCCCCGGGCTGGGACCCCAGCCTGGGCGGGCAGGGAGGCGCCGTATCCTGCCTGGACCACCGCCTGGATGATGCTTTCGGGGGCAAGGGCGGCCTCGTCGTACTCCACATTCATGGAGTTGGTCATCAGGCTGACCTCCGCCCTGCGTACGCCCTCCAGCTTGTTCACCGCCTTTTCCACATGGGCGGAGCATGCGGAGCAGGTCATACCGGTGACGTCAAATTTCTGTTTCAAGGGAAACACATCCTTTCAGAGGAGGGCTCCGCCCATGGGCGCCCCAGCGCCCCGCCGCCGAAGCGGCGCAAATTCGGAGCGGAGCAAATGCGATACACCCCCCTGGGGTGGGGTATCTTCAGCATAGCGCGGGGGAAGAAGTTTGTCAAGGCTTATCATGGAGATTTTTTGAGATTTTATGCAGGAGAGCCCCTGCTCTGCGGGAAGCAGAACAGGGGCTCTCAAAATTCAAAATAGAAGGAAAGAGGAGGCTCCTCATAGCTGATGGTATAAAACCCGTCTATGTGAAACGTGATTGTTTCTTGTATGGTATCAGATGGGAGGGGTGAGGTCAAGGACAAACATGGATTTTCTTCCCAGCCTCGACAGCTTATGCCCGGTTTTGCAGGGGGCTTGTCCTATAATCTCCTCATATCACCCGGCAGAGAGGACCGGGCCAAGGAGGAAGTCTGAATGACCGTAGATTGCGTGTCCGAGGGGCGGACCCTGACAGCGGCGGTGCGGGGGGAGCTGGATCACCACCGGGCCAAAGAGGTGATGACAGAGCTGGATGAGCAGATCGACATGGCTCTGCCCCGGCGGCTGACTCTGGACCTGTCAGGCCTGAGCTTTACGGACAGCTCGGGCATCGCAGTACTGATCCGGGTCAGCCGGCGGATGGAGCAGATCAAGGGCGAGCTGATAGTGCGGGGCGTGCCTCCGCAGCCGTGGAAGGTGTTTCAGGCGGCCGGCCTGCACAAGCTGATCCGATTTGAACAGGAGGAGCCCGCCGCGGCGGGGGAGGAGGACGTACATAAATGAAGGTGGAAAATTACGCCGCGCTGGAATTTCCCAGCCGGTCAGCCAACGAGGGGTTTGCCCGGGCGGCGGCGGCCTGCTTTGCTGCCCAGCTGGACCCCACGCTGGAGGAGATCAACGACATCAAAACCGCCGTGAGCGAGGCAGTGACCAACGCCATCGTCCACGCCTACCCGGACCGGCTGGGCAAGGTGGCCCTGAAGCTGCGTCTGAAGGAGGGCGGCATCCTGGAGATCTTGGTGCGGGACT
>CAUBHZ010000290.1 GCA_958435885.1 uncultured Intestinimonas sp.
GCTGGTGATCCAGCGCATGGGCAAGGCCATCAAAAAGCCCGCCAAGGACACCATTCTCTCCTTCGCGGCCTCCCAGGAGGGGATCGGCAAGAGCTTCGGCATCCAGGAACTGCTGGATCAGATCGGCGCCTTTCTGGGGCCGGTGCTCCTCTACCTGGTGATGCTGTTTCAGACCGACGGAACCGTCTTTCAGGCCTACTCCACCGCCTTCGCCGTCCTGGCCATCCCCGGCGCCATCACTCTGGTCCTGCTCTTCATCACCAAGCACAAGTTCCCCAATCCGGAGCACTTTGAGCCCGACCCCAAGCAGTACATCCCCTTCCGCATGAAAAAGGAGTTCGTTCTCTACATTGCCGGGATCAGCCTCTTTGCCTTCGGCTTTATCGACTACTCCATCGTAATCATGCACGTCTCCCGCACCTACTCCTCCCTGGCGGCCGGTCTGGCACAGACCACCTCCCTGGTGAGCAGCGGCACCCTCCCCCTTCTGTACGCCGGCGCCATGCTGACGGACGCAGTGGCCGCACTGATCTTCGGCGCCGTCTACGACAAAAAAGGGGTGGCCGCCCTGGTGCTGTCCACCCTGCTCTCCGCCCCCTTCCCCATCCTGATCTTCACCGGCCGCTCGGTCCCCGCGGTCCTGGCCGGGATCGCCCTCTGGGGCGTGGGCATGGGCGCCCAGGAGTCCATCCTGAAGGCCGCCGTCACCAGCATGGTCCCCAAAGCCAGCCGGGCCACCGGCTACGGCATCTTCGAGTGCTCCTTCGGCGTCTTCTGGTTCCTGGGCAGCTGGCTCCTGGGGGTGTTGTACGACGTGAGCATCCCCGCTATGGTGGCCATCTCCGTACTGGCTCAGCTGGCCGCCATCCCCCTCTACCTCTGGTCCGCCAGAGCCAGAGGCCGGGGAGGCTGCGCAAAAACCCAATAAGGCAACGCAAAAGGCGGGGGCATCTGCAGCGATGTCCCCGCCTGACTTTACTTATGCCGCACGATTTGCTTTCCTGCCAGTGATTCTGCGTATCCCAATCAGCGTGAATAAATGTCAAATGTCCAACAGACCCCAGCAAAGCCGGCCCGCAGAGCGGATTCTTCCATCAGCATGGGATGATTGTCTGCCACTTTGATAAACGCAAACATATACTCGTTAGAATCAAAAAGAAATTGTACTTTGGGTTGCGATGACAAACAAAAAGCACCAGCAAAGCGGCAAAGTGCAGGATTGCCACCACAGTGCGTACGTTTTTCCAATTATATGCTATAGAGCAAATAGAATCAATATTGTCCGGATGAGCATGGTTCCGGACCATACCTGCTCCAAGCAAACACAGATTTATAAGCGCAGAAACAAGCAGCACCCCACGCAATCCCATGGAGTGCCGCCTGTTTCTTTTTTGTCCCGTCGTAGCAGCGGTAAAATTGCGGTAAAACCGCCCTTTATACCTTCTGGGGCGCTGCACCGGAAGCCCCGAAAGCCCTTGCGGCTCTAGCGTCTTCGTCTCTTCGCTCCTCAATGGCTTCCTTCAGAAGCATGTCCTTCACCTTCATGAGGCGGATGGTGTTGGAGCGCTCGTTCTCATCCAGCTTCATGGAGATATACTTGATGGCCTCCTGCATCTGGGGGATCTTGACGTACTCCAGGGCGTTGACCCGGCGGCGGGTCTTCTCGATCTCCTCGGCCAGCAGCTGGGAGGTCTTTTCCATCTCCGCCAGGCGCAGCATGTCCTGAAAGACGCCGGAGAGGGCGTCCACCGCGTCGTCCAGGGCGCCGGAGGTGGCGGCAAAGCCGTAGGGGTACACGTCTCCGGCGTCGGCGGTGCGGGTCTTGAAGTGATACTGAGGCATGTTTACGGACATGATGTTCTGAAAGTCCATGGTGAGCTCCACAGACTGCTTGGGGTACATGAGGGACTGCTTGAGCATCTCGGTGGACATGAGGGCGCTGGCCACGGTAAAGGAGCCGTGGGCCGCCATGAGGGCGTCCTCCACCTTTTTCCGGAGGGCGCGGTTCTCCCGCACCACGTCCAGAAACTGCTTCATCAGTTCGTCACGCTTGTCCTTGAGCAGCTTGTGGCCCCGGATGGAGGTCTTGAGCCGGGTCTTGAGCCGGGTCAGCTCCTGCCGGGTGGGGTTCACATTGATGGCGGGCATACCTTATCCCTCCTTTTTCGGGAGGTATTTCTCGATATACTCCGGCTTGATCCGCTTCAGCTCCGACTTGGGCAGAATGGAGAGCAGCTCCCAGCCCAGGTTCAGGGTCTCCTCGATGGAGCGGTTTTCATCGCTGCCCTGGGAGACATAGCGCTTTTCAAACTCGTCGGCGAACTTGGCGTACAGCAGGTCGGTGGGGCTCAGGGCGGCTTCGCCCAGGATGCTCATGAGCTCCTTGTTCTCCTTACCGGTGGCGTAGGCGGCGAAGAGCTGGTTCATGGTGCCGGCGTGGTCCTCCCGGGTCTTGCCCACGCCGATGCCCTTGTCCTTCAGACGGCTCAGGGAGGGCAGCACGTCCACGGGGGGATTGACGCCCTTCCGGTAGAGCTCACGGGAGAGGATGATCTGCCCCTCGGTGATGTAGCCGGTGAGGTCGGGGATGGGGTGGGTCTTGTCGTCCTCAGGCATGGTGAGGATGGGGATCATGGTGATGGAGCCGGGGTGGCCCAGACGGCGGCCGGCCCGCTCGTACATGGTGGCCAGGTCGGTGTAGAGGTAGCCGGGGTAGCCGCGGCGGCCCGGGACTTCCTTCTTGGCCGCGGACACCTCACGGAGGGCCTCGGCGTAGTTGGTGATGTCGGTGAGGATGACCAGCACGTGCATGCCCTTCTCGAAGGCCAGGTACTCGGCGGCGGTGAGGGCCATACGGGGGGTGGCGATACGCTCGACGGCGGGGTCGTTGGCCAGGTTGGTGAAGAGGACGGTGCGGTCGATGGCGCCGGTGCGGCGGAAGTCCTGGATGAAGAAGTCGGACTCCTCGAAGGTGATGCCGATGGCGGCGAAGACCACGGCGAAGTTGCCGGCGTCGTCGCCCAGCACACGGGCCTGACGGGCGATCTGGGCGGCCAGGTTGGCGTGGGGCAGACCGGAGCCGGAGAAGATGGGCAGCTTCTGACCACGGACCAGGGTGTTCAGGCCGT
>CAUBHZ010000291.1 GCA_958435885.1 uncultured Intestinimonas sp.
ATACGCCGTTCCGCCCGGCTCACCGGGCCTGGACCATAGGAGGAATACATACCATGACCGTCACATGGAAACGGCAGTTCGCCGTGCTCTGGCTGGGGCAGGCCGTGTCGATCCTGACCAGCTCCATCTCACAATATGCCCTCATCTGGGACCTGACCGCCCGTACCGGCTCCGCCGCGGTACTCTCCCTGGCCTCCATGGCGGCCTTGCTGCCCCAGGGGGTCTTCTCCCTCTTCACCGGGGCGGTGGCCGACCGCTTCGACCGCCGGAAGATCATGGCCCTGGCCGACGGCGCCATCGGACTGGTGTCCCTGGCCCTGGTGGCGGGCTGGTTCCTGCTGGGGGAGCTGCCCATCCCCGTCATCATGGCCACCCTGGCCCTGCGGAGTGTGGGCTCCGCCTTCCACTCCCCCTGTCTCCAGGCGGTGACCCCTCTCATCGTCCCGCGGGAGATGCTCTCCAAATGCGCCGGCTGGTCCCAGGGGGTGCAGACCCTCTCCCTGCTCCTGAGCCCGGCTCTGGCCGCCGTCCTCTTCGCCGCCGTGCCCCTCTCCCTCATCATCACCCTGGACGCCCTTGGGGCCGCCTTCGCCATCGGCTTTCTGTGCCTGGCCCGGCTGCCCGAGCTGCGGACGGCGGGAGAGGAGACCCCCTTCCGCCTCCTGGACGACTGCAGGGCGGGCTACGCCCTGCTGCGCAGCCAGGGCTGGCTGTGGCAGCTGTGCCTCATCTGCGGCATCTTTTCGGTGGCGGTGGTGCCGGTGTCCTCCCTCTTCCCCCTCATGTGTATGAGCTACTTCGGCGGCACGGCGGTGTCGGCCTCGGTGGTGGAGACCGCCTACTCCCTGGGGATGCTGGCGGGGTCCCTGCTGCTGGGATTGTGGGGAGGCACCCGGAACAAGATGACCGCCATGACCGCCGCCCTCTTCTGCACGGGAGGCTGCCTGCTGGCGGTGGGGGGACTGAGCCCGGCGGCCTTCGTGGCCTTCACCGGCCTGGCCCTGGGCATGGGCCTCTCCTCCCCCTTCTTCAACAGCATGTTCACCGCTCTCATTCAGGAGAAGGTGGAGGGGGGCTACCTGGGCCGGGTGCTGGGCCTCACTTCCGCCGTCATGACCCTGGCCGGCCCCATCGGCCTGGCCGCCACCGCCCTCTTCGCCGAAAGGGTGGGCTTGGCCCGGTGGTTCGCCCTCTCAGGCGCCCTCACCGCCCTGTGCGGCGTCCTCTGCCTGGCCCTGCCGGCGGTCCGCCGCTGCGACGGCGCGAAGGGGAAAAAAGAAATGTGCCCTGAGGGATGACCCTCAGGGCAGATACTGATATTGGTAGGGGTAAAATTCCAAGCCCTCCAGCTCCAGCGGCATGGTCCAGGACTGCTGCGCCTCCTCGCCCTGGAACCGGAGGGAGGAGGTGACGGTGTTGCTCTCCGGGTCGTAGTGGGACTGGGCCGGACCGACGGCGGGCGGACCGCTCTGGTACACCTCCTCCGGCACGGCGCTGGCTTCGGCCTGCAGGATCTCCCCCTCAGACAGGCGGTAGACCAGCACGGCGGGCACTCCGTCGGCCATGTAGGTGACGCTGCACACCAGCTCCCGGACCCCGTCCCCGTCCAGGTCCACGGGCGTGTCCGCCCGGTCCCAGCCGAAGCTCAGGGCCAGAGGGGTGCCGTCGGCGCCGTAGTAGCTGCGATAGTCCCCGGCGGGACCCTGGCTATAGTCCAAGGCATAGCCGTCGGTGCCCAGAATGTCCGTGAAGGTCTGGAGGGCGGCTTCGCTCAGGCCGTGCAGCACCTCGGCCAGGTGGGGACCGTCCTGGTTCTCCATGATGACCCAGGTCTGCTCCCCCACGGTGAGGAGCCCGGCCCGACCTTGTTCGGTCTCCACCTGCCAGTCCGGCTGGGTCTCGGCCGGGAGGGCGGTCACCTCCACCCTGCCGGGGTAGAACCGGAGATACCCGAAGCGGGTGACGCCGTCCGTCTCTCCCAGAAAGGCAAGGCCAGTCCCATCCTCCTGGCAGAAAAGTCCCTGGGTGGAAAAGGCGGGGGACTCCCAGCCGTCGGTCCCGCTCCAGTCCGGCAGGGCCTTCCGGACGCAGTCCAGCAGGTCCACCTGGTAGACGGCGTCCTCCCACACCAGGTAGCAGTAGGCCTCCCGACCGCCGTGGTAGAGCCACAGTGGGTCAGGGTAGCCGTCCCCGTCCAGGTCGGGGGCGTAGGTGGGCTGGGCGCAGTCGGCCAGCAGCCGGGGGACGCCCTCCTCGTCGAACACGTAGTAGTCCCGGGCAATGTAGGCGGCGCCACGGGGAGCCTCAATGACAAAGCCGCTCTGGCCCAGCAGGGAGGAGAACTCCCCTACGGTGTAGCCGCCGGCGTAGGCGCTCTCCTCCACGGCGAAGCGGAGCAGCGTGTCCCCCTGCTGAATGGCCCAGTACTTGACGGTGTCACTGCCCGGCTCCCGATAGCAAACCACCTGCTGACCGCTGAGGAGCTCCGCCTCCGCCAGCACCTCCCCCATGGTATCGGCGGGGACGGTGTCCGGGGGCCAGGCGGAGCTGGGGACGTAGGGCTCCAGGTCGGAGAGGGCGTAGGAGACAGTCCGTACGCCGTCTTCCGCCGATCCAGTTTGGACAGGCTCCGGCGTGGTCTCACCGGGAAGTGGCTCCTGGGTACAGGCCGCCAGGCTGCCGGCGGTGAGGGTGAGGGCCAGGGTCAGGATCAGGGGAGCGGTCCCCCGATGCCTGGGCGCGGCCAGCAGGTCCCGGAGCCGGACCCTGAGCAGCCGCTTACCGGTGTGGAATTCCGTGGAAAACCAAGTGCGGGGACAAGCGGTCATGACAGAGCTCCTTTCACGCTTGGGGGCTGACGTCCTCCCACTGGGCCAGCAGCAGGTCCAGATGGTCGGAGAAGGGGGCGTCGCCGGGGAGACCAACGTCGCCGGAGAGCCGACCCAGACAGACAGGGCCGTCCTCCCCATCCAGAAAGATCAGATAGGGGTCGGAGGCGGGACGGCAGATGAGACCGTCGGCCACCAGGCTGTCGGGGAGTTCTTCAGAGGAGGTCTGTGCCAGGGTGTAGACAGGGGAG